>DDOT01000011.1:5762-20886 GCA_002341815.1 Thiobacillus sp. UBA2487
AACTGGATGCGTTGGTGGAATCAGCACCCGCATACCTTGATCCAAGCCTCTGAATCCGCCGTTGGTTTGCCATCCGGGCAAATGGGAAACTCGGAGGTCGGTCACTTGAATATCGGGGCAGGCCGTGTGGTTTACCAAGAATTCACCCGCATCGAACTGGCCATCAAGACAGGCTCTTTCTACAGCAATCCTGCCATTGTCCGTTGCCTTGACTTGGCAAAAAGCAACCACCGTGCGCTGCATATTCTTGGCCTGCTGTCAGATGGTGGTGTACATAGCCATGAAAACCATATTCATGCCATGCTGGACGCTGCTGCACAAGCAGGTCTCACCCAGGTTTATCTGCACATTTTTCTGGATGGTCGCGACACCCCACCACGCAGCGCCGAAATCTATTTGCAGCGCTTGCAAAGCAAAATAGACGCGTTGGGCGTCGGTCGCATTGCCAGCATGATCGGCCGCTATTTTGCAATGGATCGTGACCGCCGTTGGCCACGCGTAAAGGCCGCTTGGGACGTCATCACCCGTGGCGATGGCGAATTTACCGCACCCGATGCATTAAGCGGGTTGCAAGCAGCCTACGAACGTGGCGAGTCAGATGAGTTTGTGAAAGCCACCCGGATCGGTGACAAGGTTGAGATGCAAGATGGCGACTGCATCATGTTCATGAACTTCCGTTCCGACCGCGCACGCCAACTTACCCGCGCTTTCATTGAACCGGATTTCGCCGAATTTGACCGGGTCAGAGCCCCTGTTCTGGCCGATTTCTGCACGTTGACCGGCTACAGCGATGACTTTCATGTATCGGTTGCGTTTCCGCCTGAACGCATCCATAACGGATTTGGCGAATACATTTCAAAACTGGGCCTCAAACAGTTGCGCATCGCGGAAACCGAAAAATTTCCGCATGTCACATTTTTCTTCAATGGTGGTGAAGAGACGGTTTATCAAGGTGAAGAACGCATTCTGGTGGCATCACCTAACGTCGCTACCTACGACCTTAAACCAGAGATGAGCGCGAACGAAGTAACCGACAAACTGCTGGTTGCGATAAAAGAACAGCGCTTTGATGCCATTATCTGTAATTACGCCAACGCCGACATGGTTGGTCACACCGGTGATCTGCAAGCCGCCATTCGCGCCATTGAAACCCTGGATGACTGTCTGGGTAAAGTAGTGCCCGCCATGCTGGAAACCGGGGGCGAGGTCCTGATCACCGCCGATCATGGCAACGCCGAATTGATGCGGGATGAAGTCACACATCAACCCTACACGGCACATACCACCAACTTGGTGCCATTTTTATATATCGGTCACCGCCAAGCAAAAATGGCCGATACCGGCGCGTTAGAGGATGTCAGTCCAACGCTATTGGACATTATGGGGGTAACCAAACCATTTGAAATGAGTGGACGATCCCTGATCACCTTCGAGTAAGTCTTGAACAACAGCAACGATACCCGCCGCAATGGCTGTCGGCACACCATCAAGCATGGCGGGATATCGTTGCTGTGTTTTTGGCACGGCCTGATGGTGTTGTTGATCCAGTCGCCATCCGCTATCGCATCTCCACCCGGCAAGAATGATCTGGCACACATTCATCAACAACTGAATACACTACGCAAACAGAAGCAATCCAACGAAAGCGAACGCTCTCGCAACGAAAATGCCTTGCGTACATCCGAATTAGCCATCAGCCGTATCAACCGTGATTTGCGCGACCTGCAAGAACGTGAACAAGCCACACAGGATGGTCTTGCCGCCACTGACCGTCAAATCAATGCGGTGCGGCAGTCTGCTCAGGCACAACAAGACGCACTATCCAGTCTGTTGCGCCATCTGTACATCAACAGCAACCAACCGAATAACGATCTGCAACTATTATTCGGCAATACCAACGTTGGCGATACCCAGCGCGACAGCACCCTGGCGAGTTATCTGCAACACAGCCGACAAGCACAGATCGCCCGTTTGCACGCCAATGCCACCGAACTGGATGCACTACGCACCCACCAACAAATGCTGCAACAACAGTTGGCACAACAACAACGCCAACAGGAACAACAAATCCGGTTGCTTAAAACAGAACAACAAAATCGGCAAGTTATTTTAGCCAAGCTAGGCAGCACCATTGCGCTGCAACAACAGCAAATCACCAGCCTCGAAGAAGACGAAAAACGCATGACCCGCCTGCTGGAAGAACTGGCGCGCGCGGCCGCCAAACGCGAAGCGGCCCGTAAAGAAGCTGCCAGACGCGATGCGGTCAAACGAGAAGCAGAACGACGGGCTAACCTGCACCACGCACCTCGAACGGAACATCCTGAAGAAACAACAATTGCGCAACAAAACATCTCTCAACCGGAACCTCCTGCCATTGGTTTTGGTCAGATGAAAGGCAAGTTACCCATGCCCACGACGGGAACGCTGATACACCGTTTCGGTACGCCACGCGAAGCCGGCGGAACCTTGTGGAAAGGACTGTTCATCAAAGCGCCCGCCGGACAGCGGGTCGTCAGTGTCGGGGCGGGTCAAGTGGTGTTTGCCGACTGGTTGCGCGGCTTTGGCAACTTAATCATCATTGATCATGGTGAAGGGTATATGAGCTTATACAGTGACAACGAGACCTTGTATAAAAAAGTCGGTGATATTGTCAAAGCCGGTGATATCATTGCTGCAGTCGGCAACACCGGTGGTAATGCTGAAACAGGTTTGTATTTTGAGCTACGCTATCGCAGCCAAGCGTTTGATCCTTATCGCTGGTTATTACATCCATAACAGGAATTCTTGCATGCGCAACACCAAACAAAAAATTGGTCTGGTACTGTCCGGCGTCTTACTCGGCGCCGCCCTTACTGTTTATCTGCCCGCGATTGCTGAACATGAAAACGTCCCCAGCCTGCCTCTGGATGAACTACGCACGTTCAGTCAGGTGTTTGGCAAAATCAAGACTGATTATGTTGAACCGGTCAGCGACAAAAAACTGATTGATGATGCCATCAACGGCATGCTGTCCGGTCTTGATCCGCACTCTCAGTACCTTGACCCGCAAGACTTTAAAGACTTGCAGGATGGAACGTCCGGCGAATTTGGCGGACTCGGCATAGAAGTCGGGATGGAAGACGGTTTTATCAAGGTCATTTCGCCTATTGAAGATACCCCCGCACAAAAAGCCGGCATCAAGCCAGGTGATCTCATCATCAAACTGGATGATGTGCCGGTTAAAGGCATGACCATCACCGATGCAGTGAAACGCATGCGTGGTGAACCCAATACCCCCATTGTGTTGACCGTGGTACGCAAAGGCGTCAACAAACCGTTTGCTGTCAAACTGGTACGCGCCATTATCAAGGTGAAAAGTGTTAAATCAACCTTGCTTGAATCCGGCTATGGCTACATCCATATCATCCAGTTTCAGGAGCATACCGGTGAAGACCTGGTGAATGCCATTAACGCATTAACCGCCAGCAACAAAGGACCACTGAAAGGTATCGTTCTTGATTTGCGCAATGATCCGGGTGGCTTGTTGACCAGTGCAGTTGGCGTTGCTTCAGCGTTTCTGCCTGCTGACAGTCTGGTGGTTTATACCGATGGCCGCACCGATGACTCAAAAATGCATTTAACCGCAAATGCTGACAACTACTTGCATCCCGGCGAAAAAGACTACCTGCAAGCCGATCCGTCCTGGGTCAAAACCGTGCCCATGGTGGTGCTCATTAACGGTGGATCGGCATCGGCATCGGAAATCGTATCGGGTGCGCTGCAAGACCACAAACGCGCCGTTATTATGGGCACCCAATCGTTCGGCAAGGGTTCTGTGCAAACCATTTTGCCGCTCAGCAACGGTGCAGGCATCAAACTGACCACAGCGCGCTATTTCACGCCGAGCGGTCGTTCTATTCAAAACAAAGGTATCACCCCTGATATCGATGTTGAAGAAGGCAAAGTGGTAAGCGATGGCGGTGACAATTTGCTGGAAGTGCATGAGGCTGATTTAGAAAATCACCTGAGCAATCCGAACGGAAATGACAGCCACCCCGACAAAACACCACCAAAAATCATTGGTCCTGCGCAAAAAGCCGACGATAAACCGGCCACCGCAACAGAACCGGTTGTTCACAAAAATGATTTTCAACTGAATCAGGCCGTTGATTTATTGAAAGGCATCAACATACTGGCTAAAAAACAATAACTGGTCGTGGACGATCCGGCGCTGTTACGTTACAGCAGGCATATCCTGCTACCCGACTTCGACCTGTCCGCCCAACAGTCGCTGCTTGACAGTCGGGTACTGCTGGTTGGTGCAGGTGGTCTTGGCTCTGCCGCTGCGCTCTATTTGGCGGCAGCAGGCGTTGGTCACCTGACCATCGTCGATGACGATCAGGTTGAACTTTCCAATCTTCAGCGCCAAATTATTCATCACACACAAGCCCTTGGGCGCAACAAAGCTGAATCAGCCACGGAAACCATTCATCGTTTGAATCCCGATATCTGCACCGCCAGCATCAATCAACGCTTATCGGGCGACGCTGTAGCCACCCAAGTGGCAAAGCATGATGTGATAATTGATGCAAGTGACAATTTTGCCACACGGTACGCACTGAATCGGGCTTGTGTGATGCACCGAGTGCCTTTGGTGAGCGGTGCGGCGATTCAAACGCGTGGCTTGCTAACCAGTTTTGATAACCGACAGCCGGATGGCCCTTGCTATCAATGCCTGTTTGACGAACAATCATTCGCAGACGACTCAGATCGTTGCAGTGAAAATGGCGTATTTGCGCCACTCACGGGGGTAATCGGCACTTTGCAAGCAGCAGAGGCCATCAAACTCATTACCGGTTGGGGACACTCATTACATGGACGTTTGCTTGGGCTGGATATTTTTTCGACCCAGTGGCGCGAAACAGTCATCAAGCGCGACCCCGCTTGCCCGGTTTGCGCTCTACGGCCGACATCACCNNCCAGCCAATGTCTCCTGAACCGATTTTTTACACGTTTGCCGAAATCATCGGCTCACGCAGGCCATTCTCCAGAATCGACCACAACACCGGTGCATCATCCACTATTTTTCGCTTAAACTGACTGCGCGCAAACATCTGCCACTGCCCCATCACGGCAGACAACAACAAGCTGGCTGCCCTGGCGGGATCGACATGACAGGCTTGTTGCGCTGCCGCGATGCGCAACGACTGGCGCAAAGTCGCTTCGATACGGTCATGAAACTGGTTAATGCGCGCCTGCAAGCGCTCATTTTCATGCACCAGCGCGTCACCAATCAACACGCGGGTCATACCAGGATTGGTCTCGGCGAATCCCAACAGCAGTTTGAATATACCTTCCGTTTGCTGCAAACCATTTTCATGCGAGGCGACGATCCGATTCACCAAGGAAAACACCGATTGCTCAATGAACTCGATCAATCCATCAAACATCTGGGCTTTACTGGCAAAATGGCGGTATAAAGCCGCCTCAGACACCTGCAACTGCCCCGCCAGCGCTGCCGTGGTTATTTTACCGGGCACGGGTGCTTCCAACATGGACGCCAGCGCTTGCAAAATTTGCAACTTGCGTTCACCAACTGCTGCCACGTTTCCCCCTTGTTAACTATTTGTCGTTATTAACATCTCAAATTTGTGGATGGGCCCGTTCAAGCTGGTTATACAGCCCATTCAACGCATCCAGATAGGCTTCCGCCGAGGCCACCACAATATCGGTATCCGCTCCTTGCCCGTTCACAATACGTCCGTCTTTTGACAAACGAACGGTCACTTCGCCCTGTGCATCGGTACCTGTGGTAATGCTGTTAACCGAATACAACTGTAACTGTGCATGGCTTTCTACCAGCACCTCGATGGCACGCAAAGTCGCATCAACCGGACCGCTGCCTTTTGCGCTGGCTGATTTTTCCGTACCATGCACGGTAAGCACCACCTCAGCCTGAGGAATTTCACCGGTTTCCGAACACACGCGCAGCGATACCAATTTATACACATCGCCAGCCGATGCCGCACGTTCATCCGTCACCAACAACTGCAAATCCTCATCAAAAATTTCGTGTTTTTTATCCGCCAATTCCTTAAAGCGAGCAAATGCTGCGTTGAGCGCTTCCTCGCTTTCCAAGACAATATTCAGCTCTTTCAATCGACTGCGGAACGCATTGCGCCCGGAATGTTTGCCAAGCACCATTTTATTGGCAGTCCAACCCACATCTTCTGCGCGCATGATTTCATAGGTTTCACGGTGTTTGAGCACCCCATCTTGATGAATACCCGATTCATGTGCAAATGCATTGGCCCCCACAATCGCCTTATTCGGCTGCACAGCAAACCCCGTGATACCGGATACCAAACGGGAAGCCGGTACTATCTGTGTGGCATCAATCCGCGTTGTACAGCCAAATACATTGCTGCGAGTACGCACCGCCATTACCACCTCTTCCAGTGCGGCATTACCGGCACGCTCTCCCAGTCCATTGATGGTACATTCAACTTGTCGCGCACCATTGAGCACAGCCGACAAAGAATTGGCTACCGCCAGGCCCAGATCATTGTGACAATGTACCGAAAAAATCGCTTTATCTGCATTGGGAATGCGCTCACGCAGCGAGCGTATCAACTCGCCAAATTGTCCGGGCAGACTGTAACCCACCGTATCGGGGATATTTAACGTCCGCGCGCCCGCATCGATCACGGCTTCCAGAACCCGACACAGAAAATCCGGATCAGAGCGACCGGCATCTTCAGGCGAAAACTCAACATCATCTGTAAATTTGCGCGCCCAACCAACCGCCTTCACCGCTTGCTCAATGACCTGCTCGGGAGACATGCGCAATTTTTTTTCCATGTGAATCGGACTGGTCGCGATAAAGGTATGAATCCGTGCAGACGTCGCACCGGCCAATGCTTCGCCGGCACGTTCAATATCGCGTTCCAGCGCACGCGCCAATCCGCAAACCGTGCTGTTGCGTATGGCATTGGCCACTGCTTGTACCGATTCAAAATCACCATTCGATGCGGCAGGGAACCCTGCTTCAATGACATCCACGCGCATACGTTCCAACTGACGGGCAATCCGCAGCTTCTCATCCCGCGTCATTGACGCGCCAGGGCTCTGCTCTCCATCACGCAATGTGGTATCAAAAATAATCAAATGATCGCTACTCATGCTTGTTCCTTTTCATTACGGTGCCGCTGCAACCAGCGCCAACCCGCCATTACATATCCTGATAACGCGTAGAATGTGACAACGCCAAACAACGTTTCCGGCGGACTCGATGCAATCAGCACAAATCCCATGGCAATCAGAAAAACCACCATAAATGGTACGCTGCGCCGCATGTTGATGTCTTTGCCACTATAATACCGGACATTGCTCACCATCGTCAGGCCGGCAAACAGGGTAACCACAAACATCAACCAGCGCACTTGATCGCCACTCAAGCCGTATTCTTCCATCACCCAAACAAAACCAACCACCAATGCCGCTGCCGATGGACTGGGTAAACCCTGAAAATAGCGTTTGTCCGCCACCTCTAGCTGGGTGTTGAATCTGGCCAAACGCAACGCCGCGCCAACGCAATACACAAACGCAGCTATCCAGCCCAACTTNNCCCAAACTGCGCAACGCCCATTCGTAAGCAACCAATGACGGCGCCACACCAAACGATACCATATCTGACATCGAATCGTATTCAGCACCAAACGCACTTTGGGTATGCGTCATGCGCGCCACCCGACCATCCAGGCCATCCAACACCATGGCGATAAACACCGCCACCGCGGCAAGTTCAAACTTGCCATTCATGGCCTGTACAATAGCAAAAAATCCACCGAACAACGCGGCTGAGGTAAACAGATTCGGTAATAAATAAATGCCCCGCCGTTGCAAACGCGGACCGTTGGGAAACTTGTGCCGATAAGGATCAGTCATGCGAAAACCACCCGATACCCGGGAAAAAGAATATCAGTGCAGTATAACAAAAATGCCACCCGAAGATGGCATTCCTGTTACCAACGCAGCAATGATGTCGCGCAGCCGCCGCCGCCCATTTGAACGAGCGAGCGGCTATCAGTGCAAGGCGCACGGCGCACAGCGACCGAGACAGTACATTAAGTACGGCGAGGAAGCGAGCACCGCGCAACGCAGCAATGATGTCGCGCAGTCGTTCAAATCAGTTTTTGGACTGATCAACCAACTTGTTTTGCTTAATCCACGGCATCATACTACGCAGCTTTTCACCGACAATTTCAATTGGATGTTCTGCATTCTGCCGACGTTTGGCGTGCATTCCGGCAGCACCCGCCTTGTTTTCCAGAATGAAGCTCTTGGCGTATTCGCCATTCTGGATATTGGCAAGCGCCTGTTTCATCGCAGCGCGGGCCTGATCGGCAATCACGCGCGGGCCGGTTACGTATTCACCGTATTCTGCATTATTGGAAATGGAGTAATTCATGTTGGCGATGCCGCCTTCATACATGAGATCCACGATCAACTTGAGTTCGTGCAGGCATTCAAAATACGCCATTTCGGGCGCATAACCGGCTTCTACCAAGGTTTCAAAGCCGGCTTTCACCAGTTCTACGGTACCGCCACACAGAACGGCTTGTTCGCCGAACAGGTCGGTTTCGGTTTCTTCACGGATCGAGGTTTCGATGACACCGCCGCGCGTGCCGCCGTTGGCTGCTGCGTAGGACAGGGCAAGATCACGGGCACGTCCGGAATTGTCTTGGTGGACGGCAATCAGTGATGGCACACCGCCACCTTGTACATAGGTTGAACGAACCAGGTGACCGGGACCTTTCGGCGCGATCATCACCACATCTACATCTTTACGAGGCGTAATTTGTCCATAATGCACGTTGAAACCGTGGGCAAAGGCCAAGGTTGCGCCAACTTTGAGATTGGGGGCGATTTCTGTGGTATACAGCTCGGCTTGTTGCTCATCCGGCACCAAAATCATGACCAGATCTGCAGACGCAACGGCCTCACCCACCTCGCGTACGGTCAAACCGGCTGCTTCGGCTTTGTGCCACGAAGCGCCAGCGCGACGCAGGCCAACAATGACGTTAACACCAGAATCTTTCAGATTATTGGCATGGGCGTGGCCTTGTGAACCGTAACCGATGATGGCGACCGTTTTGCCTTTAATCAGCGAGAGGTCGGCATCTTTGTCATAATAAACGTTCATGTTTTTCCTTTTTACTCAATGGATTGCTTCAAATTTTAAGAATACGCTCGCCACGGCCTATGCCGGAAGCGCCCGTACGTACGGTTTCAAGAATAGCGACCGGATCGATGGCTTCGATAAACGCGTCCAGCTTGGTTCCGGGTCCCGTCACTTCGATGGTGTAGGTTTTTTCTGTTACATCGATGATGCGACCACGAAAAATATCCGCCATGCGTTTCATTTCTTCGCGCTCTTTGCCGAACGCGCGCACTTTTACCAACATCAATTCTCGTTCAATATGACTGCCATCAGACAAATCGAGAATTTTGACCACATCAATCAATTTATTCAATTGTTTGACAATTTGCTCAATGACTTCCTCTGAACCACGGGTCACAATGGTCATGCGCGACAACGTGGCATCTTCGGTTGGCGCAACGGTCAGGGACTCAATGTTGTAGCCGCGCGCCGAAAACAATCCGGCTACACGAGACAGCGCTCCCGCTTCATTTTCCATCAACAGCGAAATGATATGCCGCATGATTAAAGGTCCTCCGCCAGAATCATTTCAGAAATACCCGCGCCGCTAGGCACCATCGGGAACACATTTTCTGATTGATCGGTCAGAAAGTCCATGAACACCAGCCGGTCTTTCAGTGCAAATGCTTCACGCAGGGCGCCTTCAACATCAGCCGGTTTTTCAATTTTCATTCCCACATGACCGTAGGCTTCAGCCAACTTGACAAAATCGGGCAGCGAATCCATATATGACTCGGCGTAACGGTTGCTGTAGAAAAACTCTTGCCACTGGCGAACCATCCCCATGTAGCGATTATTCAAACTGACGATCTTGATGGGTGTACGGTACTGCAAACAAGTTGATAACTCTTGTATACACATTTGGATACTGGATTCTCCCGTAATACACGCCACCGTTTCACCTGGATGCGCCAACTGCACGCCCATGGCTGCCGGAAGACCGAACCCCATGGTTCCCAAGCCACCTGACGTTACCCAGCGACGTGGCTTGTTGAATTTATAGAACTGCGCTGCCCACATTTGGTGCTGCCCAACGTCAGTGGTAACCCACGCATTTCCTCCGGTTACTTCATACATCTTTTCAACCACATATTGTGGCTTGATAATGTCTGATGCCCGGTCATAACGCAAACAATCGCGCGCACGCCATTCATTAATTTGTGTCCACCAATTACCAACCGATTCGGTATCGCGTTTTTCGCGTCCGGCTCGCACCAGTTTGATCATTTCATCCAAAACAGCAGCCACATCACCCACAATCGGAACATCCACCTTCACACGTTTGGCGATGGAAGACGGATCGATATCAATGTGGATGATGCGGCGCGATTCGCGCGCAAAGTGGTCTGGCGAGCCAATTACCCGATCATCAAAACGGGCACCAACCGCCAGCAAAACGTCGCAATGTTGCATGGCCATATTGGCTTCATACGTACCATGCATACCCAACATGCCGACAAACTGCTTGTCATCGCCCGGAAAAGCGCCCAAACCCATCAGGGTGTTGGTACAAGGGTAACCAAGCAAGTGAACCAGTTCGGTCAACTGCTTGGCAGCATTGCCCAGAACAACGCCACCACCGCTGTAAATCATCGGGCGCTTGGCCTCCAAAAGCATTTGCGCTGCTTTTTTGATTTGCCCGCTGTGACCTTTGACAATGGCATTATACGAGCGCATCACAACGCTTTCTGGATAGCTATACGCTGTCTTCTGAGCGGTAATGTCTTTTGGTATATCAACCAATACCGGTCCGGGACGTCCGGTTGCAGCGATGTGAAATGCTTTTTTGATCGTGATGGCCAGATCGCGGATATCTTTAACCAAAAAATTATGTTTAACGCATGGACGGGTGATGCCAACCGCATCCACTTCCTGGAAAGCATCCATGCCAATGGCACCGGTTGGCACCTGACCGCTGAGCACCACCAACGGAATCGAATCCATATACGCCGTGGCAATGCCTGTCACGGCATTGGTCAAGCCGGGTCCCGATGTAACCAGTGCCACACCTACCCTACCTGTCGAACGGGCATAACCGTCTGCGGCATGCACTGCTGCCTGTTCATGCCGCACCAGAATGTGTTTAAATCCTTTTTGCTTGAATATTTCATCGTAAATATTCAAGACAGCGCCACCCGGATAACCAAATACCAGATCGACACCCTCATCCATCAGGCAGCGCACGGTTATCTCCGCGCCGGTCAATTCCATGCCTGTAACCTGTTCTAACGAATTGTTCATCATAGTCCCTAAACCTCCCTGGGTCAAAACGACTGGGGGCATTTTCCGTCAACTGCAAATTGTCAGTGCGCCGCGTCCCAATCGGAACCGGTGCCAATGGCCACCCGTAACGGCACGCGCAATTCAGCGACATTGCACATCAATTCGGGCAGCTTTTGTTTAACTGCGGATAATTCATGCACGGGCACTTCCAGCACCAACTCATCATGCACCTGCATGATGAGACGAGACTGCATAGCCTCCCGTTGAAGCCAGCCGGCTACCGCCACCATCGCCAGTTTGATCAGATCGGCTGCGGTGCCCTGCATGGGCGCATTGATAGCAGCACGTTCTGCCGCATCACGACGCTGTTTATTCGGACTCCTGATTTCAGGCAACCAAAGCCTGCGTCCGAACACAGTTTGCACAAACCCGTGCTGACGAGCAGCATCACGGGTTTGTTGCATATACGCTGCTACCCCGGGATAACGGGAAAAGTAGCGATCTATCCAGTTCTGGGCTGCTGCGCGGTCTATTCCAAGCTGACTGGCAAGCCCAAAGGCTGACATACCGTAAATTAACCCAAAATTGATGGTTTTGGCAACCCTTCGTTGTTCATTACCCACAGTTTCTGCAGCCACCCCAAAAATCTCTGCCGCTGTCGCCCGATGCACGTCTTCATCATGCGTAAACGCATGCAACAATCCGTCATCGCCCGACAAATGCGCCATAATGCGTAATTCAATCTGCGAATAATCCACCGAGACCAACTGACAATCTGCAGGAGCGATAAACGCCTCACGCACGCGGCGTCCTTCTGCCGTTTTGACGGGTATGTTTTGCAAATTAGGGTCGCTGCTTGACAAACGCCCGGTAACCGCCACGGCCTGGGCATAGCTGGTATGAACCCGACCGGTTTGCGGATTCACCATTTTTGGCAGTTTATCGGTGTAGGTCGACTTCAGTTTGGCCAAACCGCGGTATTCGAGCAGCAACTTGGGCAACGGATAATCCAGCGCCAACTTTTCCAATACATCTTCATCGGTTGACGGCGCACCACCCGGTGTTTTTTTGAGCACCGGCAGTTGCATCTGCTCAAACAAGATCTGCTGCACCTGCTTGGTCGAATTCAGGTTAAACGGTTGTCCAGCTTGTACATACGCCTGTTGCTCCAAGCTCAACATCGCATGGCCGAGTTCCGCACTTTGCTGATCCAGTCGCTTTGTATCCACCAAAACGCCGGTCCGTTCCATTTGCCATAGTATCGGCAACAAAGGCATTTCTATGGTTTCATAGACAAACGGCAATCCCTCCTGGCACTGCAATCGCGGCAACAAGGTTTGGTGCAACTGCAAGGTAACATCGGCATCCTCAGCCGCATACTCGGTCGCCACATCCAGTGGCACCTGATCAAAACCGATCTGCTGCGCCCCCTTGCCGGTAACGGATGCATAACTGATCACCTGCAAACCCAAATGGCGTTGCGCCAAGGCATCCATACCGCGTGGCAGATGTGATTCAATCAGATACGCCTGTAACAGCGTATCGTGCCGGACACCCGCCAATTGAATTCCGTGATTGGCCAATATGTGCATATCAAACTTGATGTTTTGCCCCAGCTTGGCACGAGCAGGATCTTCCAGCCATGGCTTCAACCGTGCAAGTGCCATCTCTCGCGCCAATTGCTCGCCACCTGCCAAACCGGTATGCGCCAAAGGCACATAGACCGCCTCACCCGGCTCAATGGCAAACGACATGCCCACCAACTGCGCGGTCATGGGGGCAAGCCCTGTGGTTTCGGTATCCATGCTCACCAACTCAGCGTGCTGCATGCGATCGATCCATGCATCCAGTTGCGCTAGCGACTGCAACGTCTGATAGTGCCGCGCCACAGGCGAAATTGCCGGTTCGTCATGTGTCAATACCGCAGCAGATGGCTGCAAGACGATATTGTCGAGTTCACGTAACCAGGTGCGAAATTGAAAACGGGTAAACATGTCCTGTAATACGGCGTTATCAGCCGCTTGCATGGTCAGGTCTGGTACCTGCACAGGCAATGGCACGTCAGTGCGGATGGTCAGCAAACGCCGCGCCAAGGGTAGCCAATCCAATGCGGCGCGCAGGTTTTGGCCCACTACCCCGCCCACCTTGTCAGCATCCATCAATAAACGATCCAGCGAACCATATTCAGCCAACCATTTAACAGCCGTCTTGGGACCCACTTTGGCGACCCCGGGCACATTATCCGCCACGTCCCCGACCAAGCTCAGATAATCCACAATCTGTTCGGGCGGCACGCCAAACTTTTCCAGCACACCATTCTGATCAAGTTTTTCACCAGTCATGGTATTCATAAGACTGACCTGCGCGTTCACCAACTGCGCCATATCTTTATCGCCAGTTGACACTATGGTATGAACCCCGGCAGCCGAAGCGGCAACCGCCAGCGTGCCGATCACATCATCGGCTTCAACCCCGTCCACCATCAATAACGGCCAACCCAAGGCACGAATCAACGCGTGCAGAGGCGCAATCTGCGCCACCAAATCTTCGGGCATCGCCGGGCGATTGGCTTTGTAATCTGCATACCAATCATCGCGAAAGGTCTTGCCTTTTGCATCAAACACACACGCGTTATAATCCGCCTTGACGTCTGTCTGCAGTCGGCGCAGCATGTTGATCACACCGAATATGGCCCTAACGGGTTCGCCCGCCGGGCTGCGCATATCAGGCAGCGCATGAAATGCGCGATATAAATAGGACGATCCATCCACCAGCAACAAGGTTTTCACCAACAACTGCCTCCACCACTATGCACAAATTACCCCCATTGGCCACAACCGAAAAAACCACTCAAGCCAAGTATAACGCCCGTGAATCATGGCGTATGTTTGAGATTATGTCAGAATTTGTATCATCCACCGAACTGTTAAGTTGCATTCGTCCGGCGGTCAGCATTTTCGGCAGCGCGCGCACCCCGCCCGATCACCCCAATTATGAACTCACCGAACGCATCGCACGCAAGTTATCCGATGCAGGCTTTGCCGTGCTGTCGGGTGGGGGTCCCGGCGTAATGGAAGCCGCCAATAAAGGCGCATTTTATGGTACGTCGCCCAGCATAGGCTTGAACATTCAATTGCCACACGAGCAACATGACAACCCGTACCAAGACATTTCCGTCAGCTTTTCCCACTTTTTTGTACGCAAAGTCATGTTCGTCAAATATGCATCTGCTTATGTTGTCATGCCAGGCGGCTTTGGCACGCTCGATGAATTGATGGAAGCATTAACCCTTGTGCAAACCGGCAAAACCAGAAAAATCCCTATTATTTTGGTACAAAGCAGTTTCTGGAATGGTTTGATTGACTGGTTTCGAGATACATTGGTGCGCGAAAAAACCATTTCACCCGACGATCTGAATTTGATCAAAATCATTGATGACCCGGAAAAAGTAGTATGTGCCATCTTTGATCATTACGAAACCCAAGGTTTCGAACCCACCGCCCATGAACGCGAGATTCAACTTTACTTGTAAATGCAAACCGCTAGCCCGATCTTTTCATAAATTAACGCGCGCCCTCACTGGGGTTCCCTATTGAAATTTTATTCAATAGGGCGTATGAATCACGACGCCACGCTTTCATAAAATGCCACGCTGTAACAAAATCTTGCGTGATCATCACGCGAATTCATGAAAAGACC
>DDOT01000074.1:0-9517 GCA_002341815.1 Thiobacillus sp. UBA2487
TCTCCAACCGGCTTTACATTGAAAGCGCTGGGGCGCACGGTGTCGCGCAGGTCAAACACCAAACGCAACACACCGGGGCGGTTGATGCCGTAGCGCAGTTTGCTGATCCACGGATCTCCACCGTGATTGATGTTATCGCTGGCGGTTTTCAGGGCGCTCAGTTGGTTGGTGTCGATATCTTCCAGATCAAGCACCAGTCTGGGTGGGCTGTCTAGCGTAAATAATTTGAATGTGATACGGGCGGGAGACTCGAAGGTTAAACGGCTGTAGTCGAGCGATGGCCAATAACGCACGGCAGACAAGGTGTTGTCGGCCAAGCTGCTCAGGCTGGTTAATACCAGCGTAAGACACAGAAGAATACGGGTCATGACGCTTGCAGTTTTCGCAGGCATGTTTCACCTTGATTGGTTAGTGCACTCAGTTGCACCGACCGGCCATCGACATCGGGTAACAGTGTAATTAATACATCGGCGCCGGGTAACACGCCCATCGCTTTTTCCGGCCACTCCACCAAACACAGGCTATTGGCGTGACAGTCATCGGAAAAGCCACTATCCTCCCATTCTAGCGCATTCTTGAAGCGATATAAATCATAGTGATATACAGTGAAGTTGGATAGCTCGTAAACCTCGACCAATGCGTAGGTCGGGCTTTTGACCTTGCCTGTAAAATCATAACCGCGCAGCAAGCCTCTTACCAGCGTGGTTTTGCCTGCTCCCAAGTCGCCATTTAGCCAAATCATCAGGCCGGGATGCAGGATTTTTGCCAATTGGTGGCCTAAATGCATGGTGGCGGCTTCATCGGCCAAGTGCTGATCATGTTGGTAATAAACAGGAGCGTCGGGATGCATCATAAATCAATCTGCCATAACAGAATGGGTGGCGCGCATGCGTGAACAGGTGCGACAATCGGGGTTGGTAGGCGTGAGCACCGTCAAATTCGGGTTTGTCCATAAATTTAGTGGTGTTGCAAACGCGATCAGATGTCGGTTGCTTCGGTGAGTCAGATTATAGGACAAAATGCGGGGTAATGCCTGATCAACCGGTTTGTCGGGCNNCGATTCGGGCAGTAGAGCGACCCGAGTGGCTGTGATAGTATGCAGCCAACCAATGCGCTCAGGAGCGATGATGTTATGCGGATAGATCCATCCCGACCGATAGGCGTGTTTGATTCGGGAATTGGCGGCCTGACGGTGGTGCGGGCGCTGATGGAACGTTTGCCGTTTGAGCACATCGTGTATTTTGGCGATACCGCACGCGTGCCGTATGGTGTGAAATCAGTAGAGACCATTGCCCATTACACCACACAAATCACACAGTTTTTGCTGGAAAAACAAGTTAAAACGCTGATCATTGCCTGCAATACCATGGCTTCGGTGGCGGCGCAGACCGTGTGCGACCTGTCGCCGGTGCCGGTGCTGGATGTGATTGAGGCGGGTGCTTACATGGCCGCCGCCGCCACACATACCGGCAGAATCGGTGTGATTGGCACCCCAACCACCGTCAACAGCAACGCGTATGCGCGGGCCATACATGCGCAACGAAATGACGCGCGGATTTATTCGCAAGCATGTCCGTTATTTGTGCCGTTGGTTGAAGAGGGTTGGTTGGAGCACGAGGTTACCCGATTGACCGCGCTTGAGTATTTGCGCCCGGTGTTGGCGGAAGATATTGATACCTTGGTGCTCGGTTGCACGCATTACCCGCTGATCAAGCCGTTGTTGCAAGATGTGGTGGGGCAGGATGTGCAGCTGGTGGATTCGGCCGAAGCCATGGCTGAACGTACCGCTGCATTATTGGCGCAGCATGGCCTGCTGAATGAATCGCGTGCACAGCCGTGTTATGAATATTACGTAACCGATGTGCCGGTCAAATTTCAGACGATCGGCGAGCGTTTTCTTGGACGCAGTTTAAGCCCGATTCACGTGGTGAAGTGGCAGGATAAATGATATGAAACCGTGGGGTTTTATGGAAGCACCGTGGCATTCACGCGCGGTGCGCGAGCGCATAACAGTTCGTAGCTAATGGTTTGTGCTGACTGTGCTACACGTTCAACGGGCATGTTTTTGCCCCACAGCGTCACGTTAGCGCCGATTCCGATGCTGGCCGGTAATTCCGTGAGGTCCGCAAACAGCATGTCCATTGATACCCGACCCAATGTCCGGGTAAGGTGGCCGTCAATTAAAATGGGACTGCCGGTATTGGCATGGCGTGGGTACCCATCGGCATAACCGCAGGCGATGACTGCCACCCGACTGGGGCGACTGGCGAACCATGTGTTGGCGTAACCGAGCGCCTGTCCGATGTTCAGGTGCTGTATGGCGATGACGCGGCTTGATACAGTCATGACCGGCAGTAGCCCCAGTTGTTCGCCTGTGTGTTCGGAAAATGGTGATGCCCCATACAAGGCGATACCTGGCCTTACCCAGTCGGCATGGGTTTGAGAATAACGAAAAATGGCGGCTGAGTTGGCCAGGCTGCGCGGGTGGTTTAACCCGGCGAAACTGGCGTTGATGACTGTCATTTGATCGGCGATGCCTGCGGGTTCGTCAGCGCAGGCAAAATGACTGATCAGGTTGATGTCGTCGATTGCGGCAATACCCCGCAGGCGGTTTAGGGCGAAGGGGAAGTCGGCAGGGGTAAATCCCAATCGGTTCATCCCGCTGTTTAGTTTGACGAATACCGGCGGCAGTGGCTCGGAGCCGCCCTGTTCCAGCATGTGGATTTGTTCGGTCTGGTGGACGACCATCGACAGGTGGTGCTGGCGACAAAGCAGCAACTCATCGGCACTGAAGATGCCCTCCAGTAGCAGAACCGGTTTACGCCAGCCACGTTCGCGCACTTGCAAAGCTTCTTCAACGCTGGCGACCGCCAGAGCATCGGCATCGGCCAGTGCGCTGATGGCCGGTGGCAATCCATGTCCGTAGGCATTGGCTTTCACCACAGCCATAATCCGGCTGTGGGGTGCTTGTCGGCGAATAACGCCCAGATTATGCCGCAACGCGCCGGTATCGATGTGGGCAATGATTGGACGACTCATGATTCGTGCGGGTTCCACGTGGCGCTGGCATGATTCTCAAACCGCGTGTTGGCGCCTACAAAGGTGAGCTTGACCATGCCGATCGGACCGTTACGTTGTTTGCCGATGATAATTTCGGCCAAGCCCTTGTCCTGACTATCCTTGTTATACACTTCGTCGCGATAAATAAACAAGATCACGTCGGCGTCTTGCTCAATGGCGCCTGATTCGCGCAAGTCGGACATCACCGGACGTTTGTCCGGGCGCTGTTCCAGCGAGCGGTTAAGCTGTGACAGGGCAATGATCGGTACACTTAGCTCTTTGGCCAGCGCTTTCAGCGAACGGGAAATCTCAGAGATTTCCGTGGCACGGTTTTCGCCAACGCTGATGCTGGACATCAGTTGCAGGTAGTCAATGATGATCAAGCCGAGTTTGCCGCACTGATGGTACAACCGACGTGCGCGCGCGCGAACTTCCAGGGCATTCAGCGCGGGTGTTTCATCAATAAAGATCGGTGCGTCATTCAGTTTGCCCAACGCATAAGTCAGGCGAGACCAGTCTTCATCTTGTAACTGACCCGTGCGCAAGCGCTGTTGATCCAATTTTCCCACCGAACCCAGCATCCGCATGACGAGCTGGGATGCGCCCATTTCCATGGAGAAAATGGCCACCGGCAATCCGGTGTCGATGGCGACATTTTCACCAATATTGATTGAAAAAGCTGTTTTCCCCATGGACGGCCGGCCGGCAACAATAATCAGGTCGCCGGGTTGCAAGCCGGCGGTTTTGCGATCCAGGTCGAGATAACCGGTTGGAATGCCGGTCACGTCACTTGGGTTATCCCGACTAAACAGCTCGTCAATCCGGTCGACCACGGAGGTTAGCAAGGGCTTGATGTCGAGAAAGCCGTTTTGCTTGCGAGCACCGGCTTCGGCAATATCAAAAATCTTTTTTTCGGCCTGATCCAGTAATTCGTTCGGGCTTTGTCCCGTTGGTTGATAGGCCGATTCGGCAATTTCGCTACCCACTTCTACCAGTTTGCGTAGAATGGCACGTTCGCGCACAATTTCTGCATATCGACGGATATTGGCCGATGATGGCGTATTTTGTGCCAATGCCACTAAATATGGCAGACCGCCAACGGTACCGAGTTCGCCCAGATTTTCCAGCGCTTCGCCCGTGGTAATGATATCGGCGGGTCGTCCATGATCGATCAGTTTGCTGATGGTTTGATAAATCAAACGGTGATCATGGCGGTAAAAATCAGCATGACTTACCACATCGACAATGCGATCCCAAGCGCTATTATCGAGCAACAAGCCACCCAGTACCGATTGTTCGGCCTCGACAGAATGCGGAGGAAGTTTTAAAGATGCAATTTGCGGGTCGCTGGAAGATGCAGACATGGGTGGGATGCGATAAAATGAAACCGTGTGAGGCGATATCATAACATTGATTGCCGGCGAGCGATTGGCGAGAAGGCGACTAACGCAAGGTGCAAACAGACCATGCAACAGAAAGCGTGAAGATACGATGGAAATCAGTGTGCAAGAATATGAGGCGTTGGTGCAGCGATTCCCGCAAGCGGTGATTGTCGATGTGCGTTTTGACTACGAACGCGAGCATGTCGGCACGTTGCCCGGTGCGAAACACATTCCGATTTATATGCCGGATTGGGAACCAAACCCTGATTTTTGTCGATTAGTTACACAAGAGGCTAAAGCCGGACAACCGTTGATTTTTGTTTGCCGCAGCGGCCATCGTTCGTGTGAAGCGTGTGATTTGGTTGATTTACCCGCCGTAGAAGGGGTTTATAGCCTGCGGGAAGGGTTGACCAGTTTGCTGGGTTAATTTATCAAGAGAGCGGGCCAGGTGGCTGCCGTTAGAATGAGCATATGCAAACTATCGATTTGACCGGACATTTTTTAATTGCCATGCCAGGCATGGAAGACAACCGTTTTGTGCGCACGCTGACCTACATCTGTAAACATGATGAAGAAGGTGCTTTGGGGGTGATCGTGAATCGTCCCATTGACATGCGCATGTCGGAGTTGTTTGCGCAAATTGGTGTAGAAACCAGTGATAGCGAATTGGCCGAGCGTCATTTGTATTTTGGCGGGCCGGTGGAAACAGGACGTGGCTTTGTATTGCATGCGCCGGTGGGCGAATGGCAATCCAGTCTGGCCGTTGCCGAAGGCATTGCATTGACAACCTCCCGTGATATTCTGGATGCGCTCGCCAAAGGTGATGGGCCTGACAAAATGATGGTGGCTTTGGGCTATGCAGGTTGGGGTGCGGGTCAACTTGAACAGGAAATGTCGCAAAATGCCTGGTTGACGGTAGAAGGCAACGCACATGTCATGTTTGATCTGCCCGCCGAAGATCGGTTGGAAGCCGCGAGCCATTTGTTGGGTGTGAATTATCGGTTTTTATCTGAAAGCGCCGGGCATGCTTGACCCCCGTGGCGATGATGTGTCGATGCCACAGCGGGGCAGTGTGTTGGGGTTTGATTTTGGTTTGGTGCGGCTCGGCGTGGCGGTGGGTGATTTTGAATTACGCATGGCGCATCCGTTAGAAACCATTGTGTCCGAGGTCAATTCAATCCGGTTTGCGCGAATTGCACAGTTGATTGCCGAATGGCGACCGGTGCTGGCTGTGGTTGGCCTGCCCGCACATGATGATGGCAGGTTGCACGACATGGCGGGCGCTTGCCGGAAATTTGGCTACCGTCTGCGCGGGCGGTTTGGGTTGCCGGTGTTATGGATGGATGAGCGCTATAGTTCCTTGGCGGCATCGGCTGAACTGAATGAAAACGGGGTGCGCGGACGCAAGCAGAAATCCAGGCTTGACCAGATGGCAGCCAAGCTGATTTTACAACAGTATTTTGATGAACCGGAGTGTGCGCATGACGTTGCCTGATCCCGATGTGCTGATACATCAACTGGCCGATCGAATCCGGCCAAGTCTGTCAGCCGAAACCGTGTTGGTGGGAATGCACACGGGTGGCCTGTGGGCTGCCGAGTGTATGCATCCGCTGCTGGATGCAGGCATGCCGCATGGCAGTCTGGATATTTCATTTTATCGTGATGATTTTGAAGAAAAAGGTCTGCATGATCAGATCCGGCCCACCCATTTGCCGTTTGAGGTAGAAGGGCGGGATATTTTGCTGGTGGATGATGTGCTGTACACCGGGCGATCTGTTCGGGCCGCCATGAATGCCTTGTTTGATTATGGGCGACCCAGTCGCATTCGTTTGGCGGTACTGATTGATCGTTTGGGTGACCGCCAATTACCGATTGCGGCCGATTACATCGGAGCGGGCTTGCGGGTGCCGTCAGGCAAGCATATTCATTTGGTTCGTGCAGCGGATGGCGAACTGCAACTCAAGTTGGTGGACGTTGAATGAGCGAAAATCCACAGTTGAATGCGGACGGAAGTCTGCGACATTTGTTGACGATAGATGGTTTGCCGCGCAGTCTGCTGATGAAGATTCTGGATACAGCCGAAGGATTCGTGGCAGTGAATGATCAAGAGGTTCGCAAGGTTCCTCTGTTGCGCGGCAAAGCTATTTTTAACCTGTTTTTTGAGCCATCCACCCGCACCCGTACGACATTCGAGATTGCCGCCAAGCGATTGTCAGCCGATGTGATCAACCTGAATATTGGCGCATCCAGTCAAAGCAAGGGGGAAACCCTGCTGGATACGGTGGATAACTTGTCGGCCATGCAAGCAGACATGTTTGTGGTGCGTCATGCCCAATCCGGCGCAGCGCATATGATTGCCCGGCACGTGGCACCGCATATTCATGTGGTGAATGCCGGGGATGGTCGGCATGCCCATCCTACACAAGGCTTGCTGGATATGTTTACCATTCGGCGCTTCAAGGGTGAGTTTCATCATCTATGTGTGGCGATTGTCGGCGATGTGTTGCACTCGCGTGTGGCTCGTTCGCAGATTCATGCGTTGACCACGCTGGGGGTGCCCGAAGTGCGGGTGATTGCGCCAAAAACCTTATTGCCGGTTGGTATCGCGCAGATGGGGGTGCAGGTGTTCCACGACATGGAAGCAGGGCTGAAAGGGGTGGATGTGGTCATTATCCTGCGCCTGCAAAACGAACGCATGCGTGGCGCTCGTTTGCCCAGCCCACAAGAATATTTTCGCTATTATGGCTTGACCCCGCAAAAGTTGGCTTGTGCCAAACCGGATGCCATTGTCATGCACCCCGGACCGATGAATCGGGGGGTTGAAATTGATTCGGCAGTGGCGGATGGTAGCCAGTCTGTGATTCTGCCGCAGGTGACGTATGGCATTGCGGTGCGGATGGCGGTGATGAGCATGTTGGCGGGGAATTAACCAAGATGAAAATTCAGATAAAACAGGGCCGTATTATTGATCCGGCCTCCGGTCTGGATCGGGTGGGCGATGTGTGTGTAGCCGCAGGTCGTATTGTTGCGTTGGGCGATCCCCCTGCCGATTTTTTGCCGAACCAGATTGTGGATGCCAGGGGTTGTGTGGTGATGCCTGGTTTGGTTGATTTGGCCGTGCGTTTGCGTGAACCCGGTAACGAATATCGCGCCACGCTGGAATCAGAAATGCAGGCGGCCTGTGCCGGGGGCGTCACGTCGCTGGCCTGCCCGCCAGATACCAACCCGCCACTGGATGAGACCGGGTTGGTCGAAATGCTCAAGTTTCGTGCAAAAAACCTGAATCGTTTGCACGTGTATCCGCTAGGGGCACTCACACAAAAGCTGGCGGGTGAGCGTTTAACCGAAATGGCCGAATTATTCGATGCCGGCTGTGTCGGGTTTTCTCAGGCCGATGCCCCGGTAGCCGATACCCAGGTATTGATGCGCGCCATGGAATATGCTGCCACATTCGGCTTTACCATCTGGTTGCGTCCGCAAGACAGCNNGCTTGGCGCGCGGTGGGGTGGCGCACGATGGTTTGGTGGCTTCGCGCTTGGGCTTGCCCGGCATTCCGGTGGCTGCCGAAACCATTGCGGTGATGACGATCTTGTTGTTGATGCGTGAAACCGGCGCCAAGGTGCATTTGTGTCGTTTGTCCAGTGCCGAAGCCATCCAAATGGTGCGGCAAGCCAAAGCAGACGGATTGCCGGTGAGTTGTGATGTCAGTATTCAACATGTGCATCTGTCCGAGATGGATATCGGGTTTTTTGATCCAAATTTGCATCTGGTGCCGCCTTTGCGCAGTTTGCGCGATCGGGACGCCATTGTGCAAGGTCTGGTGGATGGGACGGTAGATGCTTTGTGTTCGGATCATACCCCGGTGGACGATGATGCCAAACAATTGCCTTTCGGTGAAACCGAGGCGGGGGCGACCGGGGTTGAGTTATTGTTGCCGTTAGCGCTGAAATGGGCGCAATCGTCCGGACTGCCATTGGTTAAGGCGCTGGCAACGGTCACACACCAGCCTGCGATGATTTTGGGTAAATCATGTGGCCGCTTGGTCGAGGACGGAGCAGCCGACATTTGTGTGTTTGACCCGCAAGTCTGGTGGAAAGTGTTACCGGGTGCCTTGCGCAGCGAGGGCAAAAATACACCGTTTGCCGGTTATGAAGTACAAGGTCAGGTGCGCTATACCTTGGTAGGCGGTCAAATCGTTTACCAAGCGTGATTGGCGCGCTTCTTGAGCCTGTTATGTCAAGAGACCCCTGATACTTGCAGCGCTGCGCTGATGTCGTGTTGCAAGGCTTGCAGGTTTTGCTGCTGCGTGAGCAGCGCCTGCTTGTCGTCTTGCAGGCTTGCAATACGTTCTTCCAGCGATGCAGTGGCTTGATGAATGCGCTTGATGCTTTCCAGGCGCCGCCGTAATTGCATTTGATGCTCACGCACCTGAATTTCCATAGGCGACATCAACGCTTTGAGCCAACTGTCGGTTTCGCGGTTTGCGGTTTCATAAATGGATATCACGCGACTGGCCAAGGTTTCAAAAAATTTGGTCGTCAGCGTGTGTTGTTCGTTGGTTAACAGGGTATACAGCGTATTGAAGTGCGTATTATAGCTATCTTCCAAACGCTGCATTTCGCGCTGGTATTTCAAGGTGGAATAATGGGGAGCGATAATTTCGCTAAGCCCGTGTTCGGTTTGAAACTTGCGGTACATGGCAGTCATCATGCTACGAATTTCTTCAATGGTGTCAGACGATTGTATGATGTTTTGCTGTACCCGTTGAAAAAAACCATTCATGGCCGATTGCAATCCGCTGGTGAAACGACTGGCTTCCATGGCCAGACGGGTGGTTTGTACTTCTTTGTGCAAGGTTTCCATGCCTAACTGGCTGAGCAAGCGGTTGGAATGTTGCGAAAAAATATTACGCAGCGCCTGAAATTGCATCAATCCACGATCGAAGTTGCGTTTGTCGGTTTCCACTTTTTCTATCATGTGGCTCACGACGTCTTGATTCTTGCCACGCAGCTCCATCAATTCTGCCAATTGTCCGTCGAGCTCATTCAGGCGTGATTGCAATATTTGTTTGGTTT
>DDOT01000074.1:9522-9755 GCA_002341815.1 Thiobacillus sp. UBA2487
GATTTCTTGTGTGGCATTATCACGTACGATGGCTTGTCTGCCAGGAATCAACTGTTGGCTGAGCGCGTTTTCCAGTGTCGTCAAACCGCTTTTCTCAAGCAATGCATGGTCGTGATTGATTTTGGCCAGCAGTCCCTTCTGTGCAGATAGCGGGAAAACTTGCTCTGCTCTGATCGTTAACATGTCGGCGCAGCGCTGAACCTGGCTGGCTATTTCTTTGGCGATCATCGGTT
>DDOT01000074.1:9798-18477 GCA_002341815.1 Thiobacillus sp. UBA2487
TGGCTATGATGTCCGCTTTGTTGATTGATGACGTAATTGCGCCAGATGTCCAAATCGGAACGGGTAACCCCCGTATCTGCCGCCAGTAAAAACACGATGACATGGGCGTTGGGCAACAGGTTCAGGGTTAATTCGGGTTCCGTGCCGATTGCATTCAGTCCCGGGGTGTCCAGAATCACTAACCCTTGATTGAGCAGCGGGTGCGGAAAATTAATGATGGCATGACGCCAGCGAGGGATTTCGACGTTGCCATCCGGCTTCAGGTTGAGCAAGGCATCGGGATCTTCAGGATCAAATAGTCCGTAGGCTTCGGCTTGTTCTGCGCTCACACAAATGGTTTCGCCTACCCTTTCCAGCGTGCTTTGCATATCGCTGGCGGAGTTGATGTCCAGCGGAAAGCTTGTCCATTGGTTGGGATAGCGCTTGTATTCGCTGATACTGGTATTGCTGCTGCGGGTGGTGATGGGTAATAGCAGCAATGATGCAGGTTGACCAGCCTGATACAGCAATTCGGTCGGGCACATGGTGGTGCGCCCGGCAGTGGATGGCAGCAAACGGGTTTTGTATTCTGCAAAAAAGATAGCGTTGATCAATTCTGATTTGCCGCGCGAAAACTCAGCGACAAATGCGACCGTCAGTTTGTCGTCTGCCAATTGCTGTTGCAGGTGTTGTAACCGGGTATCGGTTGGCGTGTCGTTGATTTCTTCAGCGATCAGCCAGTGGCGATAACGGTTGATTTGGCTGGACAGCATGTCACGCCATTGGCTGTATTCGGCAAGCTGTTGACTCAGTAGGGGTTCAGACATCGTTGTTTGCTCCAATCGAGGCTGCGCGGTTATTGTTGACATTCCGGGCACCAAAAGGTGCTCCTTTGTGCCTGTTTGGTTTTGACAATCGCCTGATGGCAAATGGGACAATCCAATCCGGTCCTGCCATATACCGCATAGGTTTGTTGGAAATAGCCCGGCTGATTGTTGACGCCCACGAAATCGCGCAGCGTACTGCCACCGGCGATAATGGCCGTTTCGAGGATGTGGCGGATACTGTTGGCCAGTTGATTGCATTCAGCCAGATCAAGGGTACTCGCTTTTCTGAAAGGGGATAATCTGGCGTCAAACAAGGCTTCGTTGGCGTAAATATTCCCGATGCCGACAATGCGGTGGCTATCCATCAACAGGTTTTTCAACGGCACATTGCAACGACTGATTTGCCATAGTACGGTTGCCAAATCGCCATCCAACGGTTCCGGTCCTAATTTGGCCAGCAGTGGATGTTGATTTACATCACCATCTTGCCATAGTACAGCGCCAAAGCGACGCGGGTCGCGCAGACGGATAGCGGCATCATTGTCCAGTATAATATCAACGTGGTCATGCAGGCTGGCCGGCTCGGAGTGGTGAGCCATGCGCAGGCTGCCCGACATGCCCAAGTGGATGATTATGTGTCCGGCAGGCAGTCCCAGCAACAGATATTTGCCTCGGCGGTTGATGTGTTGCAGGGGTTGGTTTGCACAGTATTGGTTGATGTTGGCATCAATCGGCCAACGCAACCGTGCATTGCGTACGATGATTTCTCGGATGCAAAGTCCTTCAATGTGGGGTTGCAAGCCACGACGTGTGGTTTCAACTTCTGGCAATTCAGGCATTCTATTCGGTTCCAGGGCAGTCGATGACTTGTACGGCAGGTAAGCCAAGCGTCTGTGCCAGTTGCATGACAGACGCTTGTTCTTTTGTTGTTAAATGCACAAATGTGTAACTGCGTGAGCTTCCGTGGGCTTCTATTTGCGCGTGCAACCCCTGTTGGTTTAATTGGTGCAAGCGGTTGTTGGCTGCTTCCGCAGTTGCAAAAACGCCCAGCGATAAGGCATTTTGCCACGGCCCGTTGCGAATGATGCTGATGTCATGAATGCCGGACTTTTGCAGTTGGGCCAACTTGTCGTCTGCCTCGGTTTTGCTGTTTAACGGGGGGTAGAAGATCCAGTATGGACCGTGTGCAGACGGGTCGTCATGCAGGACAAGGCGTTCGCCCAATTGCATGGCATTCAAACGGGTTTGTGCCTCAGTGGTTTGGTTGGCGGGCACAGGCCCCCAGTTCAGGCACACGGACGGTTTTTCGGTTTTGTCGGGTGAATTGGCGTTGAGCGAAGGTGCTGCATGCGTGCTGGCGGGTTGGTGGGCAGCCTGGGCGGCCGTAGAAGCCGCAACGGCCAATTGCATGGCGTTGGTTGGTGTGGGTGCATTGGTCGCAACCGGCGGTGGCACCAGTCGGATGCGATCGGCATGGTACTCATGTACTACCGGACCGGCTGGTTCATGCATCAGCAATATCCGCGTCAGTGCCAGCAGATTGGCCAGCACCAAAATGATGAGCAGCAATCTCATGCATGTTCCTCCGTTGCTATTGCGCGCAGACCTTCCAGTACTAAATGGGGTTCATGACGGGACGTCAGCCATGGCGCCAATAATTCTGCGTCGCCGCCTGCCAGCCAAATATCGGCAGCTTGACCAGATTTGGATGTTAACGCAACTTGCAGGTGATGAACACATCCCAGCAAGGCCGTCAGACAGCCGGTGGCTAGCGCATGTTCGGTATCTTGGGGGAACAGGCTCAACGCTGTCGTGCCCGATTCGGGTAGTCGGGTGTGATTCGCCAGTGCCTGGCGCATTCGTTGATAGCCAAGCGTAATGCTGCCACCCAGATAGTCGTTTTGATGCAAGGCATCCACGGTTAATGCGGTGCCGGCGTTAACGATAATGCTGTTTCTGGCGCCTAGTTGATGTGCGCCAATGACTGCCGCCCACCGGTCTGCGCCCAGTTGGGCCGGGTTGTGGTAGTGATTTCGAATGCCGCAGGCCATGGCGCTGGCAAATAGCTGCTGTAGCGGGATGTCAGGGAACAGGTTGGGGAGCTGGCTGGCGTATTGCGCCGATGATACATCGCTGACGACGATACGCGTCGGCCAGGCGCGCAGCGATTGTTGCAAATCGGGGAGTCCGTTGCTGGTGAATGCATGCTGCAACCATTGTTGCCCGTCGTGTAATCCCCATTTGATGCGGGTATTCCCGATATCGATCGCAAGCAGCATGACTCAGGCGACCTCAACAGAATCGGTTCGGCGGGCGCGTTGCACCTCGCCACTGTGCAGTGCGAGTTGTTGGCCGTCCGGTAATTCAATCAACAAGGCGCCCGATGCCTGGATACCACGGGCGATGCCGTTGATGGTTTTGCCATCAGCCAGCGTAATATTCAACCATTGGTTGTTATGGGCATGCCATTCGCTCCATTCGTGGCGCAATCGGCTTAATCCGTTGACCGCAAATTCAAGCAAAATGTCATGCAGGGCATTTAAAATTTCGGCCAACAGGTGATTGCGATCGATGGAGTGGCCGGTTATTTCGTGTAAATCGGTGACGGGTTGGTCTATATTGGCGCGGACATCATCGGGCAATTGCACATTGATGCCGATACCGATGACCACGATGGCTGGTCCCATTGACTCACCTTGTACCTCAATTAAAATGCCAGCCAGTTTTTTGTCTTGCCAAAGAATGTCGTTGGGCCATTTCAGGCGAGCGTCTTCAACGCCACAGCGCTGAAGCGCGCGGCGCACCGCCACACCGACTGCCAAACTGAGGCCGGATAGCGCAGCAATGCCTAATGGGCTGATCCAGCGAACAGAAAACGTCAGGCTGCCGCCCAACGTTGCCTCCCACTGCTTGCCGCGTCTGCCGCGTCCGGACGTTTGATATTCGGCGGCCAGGCAGACCAGTGGTGATGCAGTGACGTGTCGGTTGAGTAAATCGGTATTGGTTGATCGGGTTTCATTCAGCACGATCATCTCAATTTGTCGGGCTTCGCCGTGCAGATCGGCCTGAATTTGTCCGGCATCCAACCAGTTGGGCGCAATTGGCAATTGGTAACCATGCCCTTGTACCTTGTGCAGGTGAATGCCAAGCGGCTCAGCCTGCTTGAGGACATTGCAGACCGTTGCCCGGGACACGGAAAGCTGTGCCGCCAAGTGGGTGCCGGGATGAAATTTGCCATCGGACAGGATGCGTAACAGGGGAATGAGCAGAGAATGCACGGCGTGATGACGGTAAAAAAGTGTAGCAATATTACATCAGCGCACGTCATTTGTGCCGCCTGTCGTGTATTCTGTATCGAAATTTGTAGAGAGCAGTGATGGTTATGGGTGATAATAGCCACAATCGGGCAAAGGGGTTTCGTCGGGCAGCGCGCGTGGTTTTTTTGACTGGGCGCCCGGATGGACTGGCGGCGGAAGCAGCGCAGTTCGTGCAACAGTTGGGGCAGGGCTGGTTGGAGGCGCGAGCGGTGGCATTGCCGGCTTGCTGTTTAGCGGGTTGTACGTTACCTGTTGTGCGTGCTGAAGACCTGGCTTGGGGCGATTTGCTGGTAACGTTGGATGCCGCAGCATTGGTTGGCATGCCGGCGCGTCGTTCAGCCATGCAACACCGGCATTATCCGTTTGAACCCGATGCAGATCATCGGGACGCTGTGTTGATGCGTCTGCGTGATCGCGTGGCGGGTATGGCAGGTGGAATGCGGNNAAGAAGCGCCTGATGAGGCAGAAACTGAATAATGGAAGGAGAAAACGTGGTGATGACACAATTGGCGCAACATGCAGAATTAGCTCAATTTTTGAGTCAGCAATATCTTTGCGAATCGCTGACCGTAGCGGAGGTCAATACCCTGCTGCATTATCTGACCGTGCTGCATTTCGATAAAGATGATGTGATTTCCGACGTAGGTGATGTGGGCGATGAATTGTATTTTGTCGTTAAAGGCGAGATTGCCTTGGTCATTCCGGATGGGCAAAGTGAATATGAAATTGTTCGCTCCGGAGTGGGGGAAATGTTGGGGATGATGTCGTTTTTTGACAAGCGCGCGCGCTCGGTGCGCATGGTGACGCGCGCCGATGATACGCAAGTATTACGACTGTCACGCGCCATGTATAAACGCATGAAAGTTGAACACCCTTATATTGCGATCAATCTGGCCGAACAGGCGATTATGAGCCTGGATAAATTGTTCCGCTCGGTGAGCAGCGATTACGCGCAGTTTTCCCACTATTTGTATGGTCCGGGCGTCAAGGGTTAGTTGCGAACCACTTTGCCGCAAATCAGTCCTTGGATGGTCAGGGTGTCCAACAGAGGCAGCGCNNCTTGAATTGGACGCCATATTTGATGGGGCCGGTTTGTGATGGGGTCACGGCGCGGACAATGCAAGGCAATGCGGGTGATACATCAATGCCGTGCAAATTGGCATTGAATTGCAGCGTCAGCTCATCATCTTTTTTGCCGACCGGTTTATCGGCGGCAAAGGCAGCGCCTGTGGTGCTCAAGTCCACAATCACTACGCTGTGTTGGGCGGCGGGCGTGACGCTATGATTGGTGACGGTTGCGGAAAGGTTGAATTCGATCCGGGCCGCCCCGCGGATGGCCACTTTCTGTACGCTGCGTGGCCAACCCAGATGCAAGTAGGGTACGGGCGAGCTGGCAATTTTGGTGATTTGCGTGCTAAAAGCAAATGCGCTGGTATTCGAAAATGCGCGGACCGAAAGGGTTTGGTTTTCACGCAGCATCAATACCTGGTTGCCGACAACCGGGGTTTGAACCAAAATGGTTTTGCCAAACACATAGCCGATCAAGCGTGACGGATAACGTTGTTCGTCGTTGGGTAACTGAATTTGCAAGGCATCACCGGGTTTGGCTTTGATGTCATCAAAACCGACCTGTTGTGTGGTTGATTCGTTACTGGCTTGTTTGATTTTTTGATTCATAGAGTTGCCTTGAGTCCAAGACTGATACAGGCTGAAACACAGATTGCAAAAACAGATCTTGCGCCTTTTGCCCCAGATTTGCTTGCGGGTCGTTAATAAAAAACACCACGGCATCGACATGGCCATCTGCAAGCGTAACATAACCGGCCAAGGTTTTCACGCCATCAAGTGTCCCGGTTTTGATATGCGCATGGCCAGCCACAGCACTTGTTAATGTACGTTTGCGCATGGTGCCATCAACCCCCGTGATTGGCAGGCTGCCGGCTAATTCCGGCCACCATGGTTGATGTGCGGCGTACACCAGCAGTTTGGCCATGTCCATCGGGCTGATACGGGCAGTACGCGACAAGCCCGAGCCGTTTTCGGTTACCAAGTGACGGAGTGTTAGTCCTTGTGTGGCAAGCCATTTTTTTACAGCGTCATTTGCGGCCTGTGTTGTAGCCGGATGATTGCCGGCGAGGGTTAGCCAGATATTTCTCGCCATAACATTATTGCTGTATTTGTTCATGGGGATAAGCAGGCTTGCCAACGGCTGTGACGAGAAATCGCTCAGGACAATGGCGGACGATGGCGCGCTGCCCTCATGCCATTGTTGGCTGATTTGGCCGCCCAAGTCATGCCAAATATCGGCAAATGCGCCCGCCAGCGTGGCTGCCGGATTTTGCTCGGTGATAAAAAACTCACTGGGACTCGGGCAATTACGCGACCATGTACCGCGCACGGTTAACGCTTGTTGACCGGCATCCCAATCGGTTTGAATGTCCTCACGCCAATCGCCACATGCTTGCCCGGACGATGTGAGTTGATTGATGATGCGACTGTCGGGTGGCAGATGGTTGGCAAGAATGCTGATTTTTCCGGAAGCGTCTCGTTGCAGCAGCACACGCGTGCTGTCGTAATTGGTCATTGTGGCGGCTGGTGCAGCGTTATAGGCGCGCCAACGCTGGTCATCAAAGGGTTGGGCAGATGACGGAATGTTGAACGCGCTTTCATCGATGATCAGCGAGCCCGGGATGTTGGTTAGCCCCAATTGGCGCAATTGGTGTAATAACAGATACAATTGTTCGTCGGTTAAGCCGGGGTCGCCATTGCCCTGCAGGTACAGGTTGCCCGACAGTATGCCCTGCTGTGGCGCCTGGTCGGCCAGTATTCTGGTGTGCCAGGTCCATGCCGGGCCCAGCATGCCCAAGGCGGCTATGCTGGTTACCAACTTCATGGTGGAGGCGGGGCTGAATGCTTGCTCGGCATGGATGGCAAGGTCGGGTGCGTTTCGCTCCACCGGCCATATCACTACGCCGACATGCTCAACGGGGATGTGTGCCTCATCAAGTGCCAGACGGACAGATCCCGGAAGACTGTCAGCCAAGCCGTTGTTGCAGGTCAGGACAATGCCGATGACTAACAGAAAAAGTCGCAAGAATGGTGGGCGCATGATGTGCATTGTGCCATAATTGCTCGCTTGTGAGGATTGCAATTGCGAGGTGTTGGGTATGCTGATGGATAATCTGATACTAACCGTAGAAAATGCACTGCGGACGGTGTTGACCGATTCGCCAACCGTGCGTGAAACGCCGGGCAAAGCCTTGCCAGAGGCCACCTTGAATGATGCTGAGAAACGCCATGCCGCCGCATTGATGCGGGTAAACCATGTGGGTGAGGTGTGCGCCCAAGCCCTGTATCAAGGGCAAGCGCTGACAGCGCGTAATCCCGAAGCCCGGCAAGTGCTGGCGCACGCCGCACACGAAGAGGTTGAGCATTTGTCGTGGTGTGAATCGCGTTTGCAGGCGTTGGGAGGCCGAAAAAGCTTGCTGAATCCGGTGTGGTATGCCGGTTCATTGGCGATTGGCGTGACGGCGGGCGTTTTGGGTGATAAATGGAATCTGGGATTTTTGGCAGAAACCGAGCACCAAGTAGGCGCCCATTTGCAATCACATCTGGGCAAATTGCCCGAGCAAGATGCCAAAAGCCGTGCTGTGGTGGCGCAAATGCAGCAAGATGAAGCCAAACATGCCGATACCGCCATTCATTTTGGCGCAGCGCAATTGCCTGCGCCGGTGCCACTGGTTATGCGGACCATGGGCAAGGTAATGACATCGATTGCCTATTGGGTGTAACCAAGGCAGCGTTGATTAACCCATCCCGTCAAGACCTTGTGCGAGCGACTGCGTCAGACGCTATTGCCATGTCAGTGACAGTGCATTTGCAAGTGCCCATTGATTCGATTGTGGCGGTTTGAACAGTACAGCATGTAACAAATCGATTATGTATTGATACAGGAAATTAATTGTGACCACTTTTGCACAACAGCTTGAAAAAATGGAAAAAACAGACGGCTTGGCACGTATGCGCCTGTTTGATGAAATGGGTAATCCCGTTGGCGAAATCGCCAATCAACCTGGCAGTAGCGGTTCGTTTCGCGTGTATTACCATCTGGCCGTCAAGTGGGGCGGCATCGGTATCAAGGCTGCACAAGAAGGGCTTGAACTATTCGCCGAGCACACGGCAGATGCCCAAGCCAACCCCGGAAAACACCCCAATATTGATCGCTTGTTCGATATTATCCGGCAAGGCACCGTGATTTCCATTCGTTGTGATAATGCCTGATTTCTCACGCAGCATTTTAACTCGATCTTTGTGCGTTTCCACCCGCCAAGCCAGCGCCGTGACCATGTGGGTATTAATCAGCACTTTCCTAACCCGATCTTTTCATGAATTCGCGTGATGATCAGGCAGGATTTTGTTACAGAGCGGCATTTTATGCCAGCGTGGCATCGTTATTCTTACCCCGATCATTTCATGAATTCGCGTGATGATCACGCGGGATTTTGTTACAGAGTGGAATGTTATGAAAGCGTGGCGTAGTTGTTCATACGCCTAAA
>DDOT01000036.1:0-25186 GCA_002341815.1 Thiobacillus sp. UBA2487
GTTTCAACGCCGGTCATGATGGCATCATGCATGGCAAACCCTTGCACGTCCTTATCAAATGCCGGCAATGCTTCTCGAATGGCGGCCACCACGTAATTTGGCAAGGCCAACGACAAATCGGTCGGTGTTACCCCAGGTTGGTACGAGGGCTCGACGGTTCCGATACGGGTGGAGGCTTGTCCACGCAAAAAATCCCCGACCAACTGAACCGGTGCATTATAATTTCCGCCACCCAGCGCAAAGGCCTGCGCCTCCCAATGTCGCTGAAAANNNGCCCGCCAATACGTCATCGTTGCCAAAATCAACGGGGTCAACATTCACCACAATCGCACTATTGGCGTTACGCTCATTACGCGAATACTGACTCATTCCGTTGGTCACTACGTGCCCCGCCTCGGACGCAGCCGCCACCACCGTGCCGCCGGGGCACATGCAAAAACTGTACACCGCACGCCCGTTACTCGCATGGTGCACCAAACGGTAGTCCGCGGCACCCAATGCCGGATGCCCGCTGGCATTACCCAAACGACACCGATCAATCAAAGATTGCGGGTGCTCGATACGAACACCGATTGAAAAAGGTTTGGCCTCCATAAATACACCGGCATCGCGCAACGCAATGAAGGTGTCGCGCGCACTGTGACCGATCGCAAGCACTGCCTGGCGCGTTTTGATGAGCGAGCCGTCTTGCAGGCGAATGGCATCCAAGGCATCACCTTGCCGGACAAAACCGGTGACATGGCTTTGAAAGCGAATTTCGCCACCCAACGCTTCTATTTCATGACGAATCCGTTCAACAATGCCCACCAGACGAAATGTGCCGATATGCGGCTTGCTGACATACGCGATTTCTTCCGGCGCACCGGCACGTATCAATTCTTCAATGACCTTGCGTCCATAATGTTTTGGGTCTCTGACTTGGCTATACAACTTGCCATCGGAAAACGTACCAGCCCCTCCTTCACCAAATTGTACATTCGACTCTGGATTCAGCGTGCGTTTACGCCACAAACCCCACGTGTCCTGCGTGCGTTCGCGCACCGGTTTGCCACGTTCCAGCACCAGCGGGGCAAAACCCATTTGCGCCAGCAACAATGCTGCGAACATACCCGCCGGCCCAAATCCGATCACCACGGGACGTAGCGCAGGCGGTGACGTGCGTTGAACCACCATGTGATAACGCATATCCGGCGTCTCGCCCACATGCCGGTCTGAACGACAGTGTTTGCGTACCTGTGCTTCGGCCCGTACGGACACATCCACCGTATACACAAACTGGATTTGTGATTTTTTGCGCGCGTCATAACCACGCCGATGGATGTGCACCGACAACAGATCCTCGGCTGAAATGCCTAGTTTGCGGCAAATTGCTTCTGCCAGCGCCGACTCGGCATGATCTATCGGCAATTTGATTTCAGTAATCCGTAACATAAATTCTCACGACCACACGGTTCATTCGTGTCGATTGTTTTCCGACAAAAGTCTTATTTTAAACCAAGCGGCTACTGATGCTGTGGTTTGCGGTAAAATCAGGTTGAATTTTTACCCTCAGGTAGCAAAGATGGCCATTCAATGGTTTCCCGGACACATGACATCGGCACGCAAAAAAGCCGCCGAAACCATGGCCAAAACAGATGTGGTGATTGAGGTAGTTGATGCGCGTCTACCAGAAGCCAGCACCAACCCGATGATTGCCGAACTGCGCGAGTTCCGCCAACGGCCTTGCTTAAAAATACTCAATAAAGCCGACCTGGCTGACCCGGTAGCCACGCAAGCCTGGTTGGATTGGTACAAACAACAACCGGGTATCAGCGCCGTGGCCTTGTCATGCAAGTCTACGAGCGACGTCGCTCGCATTCCAAAACTGTGCCTGCAGTTGGCTCCGCATCGAGGGTCGCCACTCAAGCCCTTGCGTATGATGATCATGGGCATTCCCAATGTGGGCAAATCCACCTTGATCAACGCACTCATGAAGCGACGCATCGCCGCCGTGGGTGATGAACCGGCCATTACCAAACAACAACAACGCCTTGAGTTGAATGATCGCATGATCCTGGTTGATACTCCCGGCATGATGTGGCCCCGCATTCAATATGCCAATGACGGCTTGTTGCTGGCAGCCAGTCATGCCATCGGACGTAATGCCATGATTGATGAGGAAGTAGCCACATTTCTCGCCGCCATTTTGCTTGAACAATATCCCGACTTGCTGATTAAACGCTATAAATGCACCATTGCCAACCTGGATGGGCACAGCCTGCTGGAAGCCATCGCCCAGCAGCGCGGGTATCGAATACGCGGTGGACAATTCGATCTGGAAAAAGCCGCCCATACCTTGCTGCAAGATTATCGCGATGGCGCCTTGGGGCGGATCAGCCTGGAAACCCCGCGCGCACGCCAGCAAATGTTATCAGCACATCTTCCGTCCGTAGTGGCACCGGTTGAACCACCTTTGCCTCTGGATCTTTCATGAATTCACGGGCACCGATGCGGACGTGCAACCAGGCATCCCGCAAAAAACCGACCATTACCAACGAAAAACCCGGAAATCGCTTGCAGCGATCTGTTTTTAACGCTAAATTAACAAAATTGTCATCATTTTGAATACCGATGCCCATACTGTAGCATTGACCCAGCGAAAGACCTAACGTGGCATTCAAGCTTAATCCAGATGATTCCGTCACCATTGACATCAGCGCACTGCGCAAAATCATCCAGTTGGCAGGTAGCGATTTTGAAGGGTTTTTTCATACGATTGCCACCGAATCTGCCAAGCTGCTAGGTGCGGATGGTGCCGCACTGATTCAACAAAATGAAACCGGCGCAATGTACTACCGGTTTTTTCACGGACTGCCGGCGGCCTTTCAACAACAGGTGCTGGCTGCCCGTATTCCGCCAGGCACGGGTACGGTAGGTGAAGCTGTACAAACCGGACAACCGCTGTTTACCCCGGATTACCCAAACAGCCCGTATGCCATTCCGGAATTCACCGCATTGGGATTGCAAGCCAATCTGATTGTCCCCATCAATTTAAGCAACCAAGAATTGCCCATAACGGTTTTGGCCATCAGCTGGTTTAATCGCAAACCGATGCACGCCCCGCAACCGGCACAACTGGAATTAATCCGACTATATGGTGATTTTTTGCAAGCGGGTTTGGCGCGTCAAGCTATGATTGATGCCTGGCAGCAACAAGCCAATCGGGATGCACTCACCGGGTTGCCAAATCGCCGTGCATTGATGACGTATTTACCCGTGGCACTGGAAAGAACGCGCCGCCAGCAACATCACGTTGCGATCTGTATCATGGATCTGGACGGTTTCAAGCAAGTTAACGACCATTTCGGTCATGCTGCCGGCGATATTTTGCTGATGGAACTGGCCTATCGTCTCAAAGCCATTGTGCGCTTGAGCGACTTCGTTGCCCGTCTGGGTGGTGACGAGTTTGTGTTTGTGCTGGAAGATGTGGCGTCGCAAGCCCAACTTGAAGGCGCCTTGCACCGCATCTACCAAACCATAGACACACCGTTCATTTTACCGGAAGGGCAGCCGGTGCGGGTTGACATGAGTATCGGCGCCACGTTATACCCAGACGATAACAGCAATGCCGATTGTCTGTTACGCCACGCCGATCATGCGCTGTATTACATCAAGGACCATCGACAAACCATCGATCGGTATTGGGTCTTATGGGATCCGCGGCAAGACCCTGACATGCACCACCGCGACATGGTGTGTTAATCGCCAGTTGTCTGTTTCAGCGCGGCAAACCCAAGCGCTGCCAAAGCGCAACCGTCGCAGCCGCTTGATTCATGGTGTAAATGTGTAAACCTGGCGCACCTTGTTCCAACAAGCGTCGACACATATCGGTGATCATATCCAAGCCAAATGCACGAATGGAGTCGATATCATCCTGATAGCTTTCCAGCTTTTTGCGAATCCAGCGCGGTATTTCTGCCCCGCACGCTTCGGAAAAACGGGCCAACTGGGCATAATTACCAATGGGCATAATGCCGGGAATCACAGGAATCTGAATACCCACCCGTTGACAATCGTCCACAAAGGCAAAGTAGGCATCTGCGTTAAAGAAATACTGCGTGATGGCCATGTCTGCGCCGGCATCCACCTTGGTTTTGAAGTGCAGCAAATCATCGGTTGCACTGCGTGCTTGCGGATGGGTTTCCGGGTAAGCAGCCACCTCGATTTCAAACCAATCACCGGTTTCTTCACGAATAAATGCCACCAAATCGCTGGCATAGCGAAACGCGCCGCTGGTCGCCATACCGGACGGCAAATCACCGCGCAATGCCACGATATGGCGGATACCATGCTGCTGATACTCTTGCAGCACGTCACGGATGCTCTGCTGCGTGGCCCCAATGCAGGATAAATGCGGCGCCGCAGTCAACCCGGCCGCACGAATGTCCAATACGGCAGCCAGCGACGGGGCGCGCGTGGAACCGCCCGCTCCGTAGGTCACTGAAAAGAATCGTGGCGCGAACGAAGCCAACTGCCCACGAACCTCACGCAGCTTTTCCACCCCTTCCGAGGTTTTCGGAGGGAAGAACTCAAAGCTGAACAGCAAGCGGTCTTGCATGCTGCCTCTCCTTAGTAACGGTAGTGCGCCGCTTTGTACGGGCCATGTTTATTAATTCCCAGATAGGCCGCCTGCTGATCTGTCAATTCGGTCAAGGTAACATTCAGGTTTTTCAACTGCAAGCGCGCAACTTTTTCATCCAGGTGCTTGGGTAGTGTATAAACACCGACCGGGTAGTCCGCTGTACGGGTAAACAATTCGATTTGCGCCAAGGTTTGATTGGCGAAAGAAGAACTCATCACATACGATGGATGACCGGTGGCACAACCCAGGTTCACCAAACGGCCTTTGGCCAGCAAAATAATGCGCTTGCCATCAGGGAAAATCACATGATCAACCTGTGGCTTGATTTCTTCCCATTGGTATTGTTCAAGCGAGGCAACATCGATTTCGTTATCAAAGTGCCCGATATTGCAAACAATGGCCTGGTGCTTCATGCGATGCATATGGTCATGATTGATGACATGAAAATTACCGGTGGCGGTCACAAAAATATCTGCCTTGTCCGCTGCATATTCCATGGTCACGACGCGATAGCCTTCCATGGCAGCCTGCAGGGCACAAATCGGGTCGATTTCTGTTACCCACACTTGTGCCGACAATGCACGCAGCGCTTGGGCAGAGCCTTTACCCACATCGCCAAAACCGCACACCACAGCGATCTTGCCTGCCACCATCACATCGGTTGCCCGCTTGATGCCATCTACCAAGGACTCACGACAACCGTATAGATTGTCGAATTTTGCCTTGGTGACCGAGTCATTGACATTAATGCCGGGAATACGTAACTCGCCACGTTCGTGCATCTGATACAAACGATGTACACCGGTGGTGGTTTCTTCCGTCACGCCACGAATATGTTGCAACCGAACCGAGTACCAGTTGGGTGTCTCCGCCAATCGCGCCCGAATCGCCGCAAACAGGACCCGTTCTTCTTCGCTGCCCGGATTATCCAACACACTAATGTCTTGCTCGGCACGCGAACCCAGGTGCAATAACAACGTGGCATCACCGCCATCATCCAGAATCATGTTGGAATAACCACCATCTTCCCACTCAAAAATTCGGTGCGAATAATTCCAATAATCTTCCAATGATTCACCTTTTACAGCAAATACTGGCGTACCGCGTTCGGCAATGGCTGCCGCTGCGTGATCCTGTGTAGAAAAGATATTACAAGATGCCCAGCGAACGTCGGCACCCAACGCTTGCAAGGTTTCAATTAACACGGCCGTTTGAATCGTCATGTGCAAACTACCGGTAATCCGCGCACCTTGCAGCGGGCGTGTGACGGCAAACTCTTCACGAATCGCCATTAATCCCGGCATTTCGATTTCGGCGATATTGATTTCACGGCGTCCCCATCCAGCCAGGGACATGTCAGCCACAACGTAATTTTGGGTAGATTTAGCGTGCATCACGCTCTCCTTTCTTTCATCAAGTCAAAAGATACGTGAGCGCGGTTTGAACCATCCGAGCCTGGCGGTATATCACCGTCGCAGCGCTCCTCGGAATATGTCGCGATTCTAGCCAGCTTGCTGAAAAAGTGCAAATCAGTTGCTGGTGCGCGCATGCACCACCCGCGCCAAGGCGATTGAATCCAATCGGGCTTGCGTGGAATCAGCCCGCGAGGTCAACACAATCGGCACGCCCGCACCCAATACCATGCCGGCAAACCGTGCGTTGGCCAAATACGCCAACGCCTTGTACAGCACATTACCGGACACCAGATCCGGCATCAGCAGAATATCGGCCTGACCGGCCACCTGACTCTTGATCCCCTTAATCGCCGTGGCGTCTAATGAGATGGCGTTATCAAACGCCAAGGGTCCATCCACCAATGCTGCGCCAAAGTGGCCGCGATCTGCCATCTTGGCCAGCGCAGCCGCATCCAATGTGGATACGATGGCCGGATTAATATCTTCCAACGCCGACAGAACGGCAACCCGTGGCATTTGCTCGCCAAGTGCTCGCGCCAACACCAATGCATTGTGCAAAATATCTGCTTTGGCCATCAAATCGGGGGCGATATTAATGGCGGCATCGGTAATCATCAGGAGTCGGGGATAGTTAGACAACTCGCCGACAAATACATGCGAGATGCGGGTACTGCCGTGCAATTCACGCACGATAGGGTGTAAAAACGCCGCTGTGTGCAAATGCCCTTTGATCAACATACGGGCGCGGCCTTCCTGCACCTCAAGCACCGCCAGTCGAGCAGCTTCGTCGTCCGTGCCCGCCTCAATCACCGGCAATGTGCCGCCCGCAGCCCGGCAAATCGGATCGATAATGTCACGCCGGCCAATCAGTACCGGCGCAATCAATCCTTCCTGTGCCGCATGCAGCGCAGCTTCCACCACATGCGCTTCGCCTGCCGCAACCACGGCCGCCGCCAGCGGGTCAAGCGCACGCGCTTGACCGTGCAATTCGGCAAAATTGCAAATCGGGCTCAGCACATTATCCGCCCAGGCCAGCCGCATCCCACAACAACGCCGCCTTGTCGGTGGTTTCCCAGCCAAATTCCGGCTCATCGCGACCGAAGTGACCATAACTGGCCGTTTTGCTGTAAATCGGACGCAACAGATTCAACTGTTGAATAATGGCCTTGGGTCGCAAATCAAAATGTTCCGCTACCAGACGTGTAATTTGCTCATCCGCGATCTTGCCTGTGCCAAACGTATTCACCATCAGTGACACCGGACGGGCAACGCCAATGGCATACGCCACCTGCACCAGACAGCGACTGGCCAAGCCGGACGCCACTACATTTTTAGCCACATAACGACCTGCATAGGCTGCGGAACGGTCTACCTTGGTAGGGTCTTTGCCAGAAAAAGCTCCGCCGCCATGCGGCGCAGCACCACCATAGGTATCCACGATAATTTTGCGCCCGGTCAGCCCTGCATCGCCCATCGGACCGCCAATGACAAACCGGCCGGTCGGATTTACCAGATAGCGCACATGACTGCCCAACATGGCCGGATCAATCGACGGCTTGATGATTTCTTCAACCACTGCTTCTTCAATCTGCTGGTGTGTGACATCAGGGTGATGTTGCGTGGACAGCACCACGGTATCGATACCGACCGGGCGACCATTTTGGTAATGCACCGACACTTGCGACTTGGCATCCGGGCGCAACCACGGCAGACGACCATCACGCCGCATTTGCGCTTGGCGCTCCATCAAGCGGTGCGCCAGATAAATGGGCAATGGCATCAAAGAAGGGGTTTCATCGCACGCATAACCGAACATCAAGCCCTGATCGCCAGCGCCTTGGTCTAAATCCAGACCTTCACCTTCATTCACCCCCTGGGCAATGTCCACCGACTGCTTGCCAAACGTCGTCAACACAGCACACGTATGATAATCGAACCCGATCTCCGAACTGTCGTAACCAATTCGTTTGATGGTTTCTCGTGCAACTTTGTTATAATCCACCATGGCATGTGTGGTTATTTCACCCGCAATCACCACCAAACCGGTGGTGACCAATGTTTCACATGCTACCCGAGCATGTCTATCCTGGGTTAGAATAGCGTCTAATACTGCGTCGGAAACCTGATCCGCCACTTTGTCCGGATGGCCTTCCGAAACCGACTCCGATGTAAAAATGTAATCTTGCATAGCCTGACAAGCGCTTTCCCTGTTTTATTCCGAGCGTCCATGCTAACACGATATATCAACTGACGAAACCCGTGATCATTTTCCTCCTTAAACTGTTGGCCAAATTACCACTTCGCTTCTGGCATCGTTTTGGCGCGTTGCTGGGCAGCCTGACGTTTTGGCGCAATAAACGCTATGCCCAGCGCCTGCAAAGCAACGTTTTCCAAAGTCAACTCGCGCAAAATCCGGCGGATTTTAAGCGAATGGTTGCACAGAGCGCACAAGAGATTGGCAAAGGGGCTGCTGAAACCATACCGATTTGGTTTAGGCCCTATGATGACGTCCTGTCTTTGGTCAAACAATGCTCAGGTTGGGAGTATGTGGAACAGGCGCGAGCCCAAGGCAAGGGCATTCTCGCCATGACCCCGCATCTGGGTTGTTTTGAGATTGTCAGCCTGTATTACGCAGCCCGTTTACCCATGACAGTGATGTACCGTCCGCCCCGACAGGCGTGGGCCGAGCACATCATGCGTGCCGGTCGCCAGCGCGGCCAAGTCACGTTGGCAACGGCCGACATGAAGGGCGTTCGCTTGTTGCTGGCCGCATTGCGGCGTGGTGAGGCGGTCGGTATTTTGCCTGACCAGGTGGCCAGCAAAGGAGAGGGGGCTTGGGCCGATTTTTTTGGCCGGCCAGCGTATACACCCACATTACCCATTCGCTTGCATCAGACAACTGGTGCAATACCGTTATTGATGTTTGGCGAGCGATTAGCGGATGGCTCGGGCTATCATGTTCACATTTTGCCACCCGATATCAACCTGTCAGGCGACAAAAACCATGCCACTCGCCAGCTCAATGCAGCACTGGAAGATCTGATTCGCCGTTATCCAACCCAATATTTGTGGAGCTACAATCGCTATAAAGCACCGGGCGGACTGGTTCCACCCACATCCACCGAACAACACCCTGACGCTCCGTCATGTTAACCCGCTTCGGTTTGCTGCTGATCTGGTTGTTGCATTGGCTGCCCTATGGCTGGCAAGTTCACATTGGAAACGGACTGGGTGATCTATTGTGGCTGTTGGCACGCCCCCGACGCCACATCGCCGACACCAACCTGCGCTTGTGCTTCCCCGAATGGGATGCTGCCCAACGCCAGCAGATTGCGCGAGCGCATTTTCGGTGTACGGCGCGCGCATTGCTTGATCAAGGGTTATTGCGCTGGGGCTCCGCCGCGCAACTGCGTCGCTTGGTACAAATCGAAAATCCCGAATTGTATAATCACGTGCTCGATCAGCCGATCATTTTGTTGGCCCCGCATTTTATTGGACTAGACGTTGGTGCGGCCCGTCTCAGGATGGATTATCCCCCATCTGTTACCATTTACAGTCGCATCCGCAATGCCATTATCGATCGGTGGATGTTACAGGTCAGGGCCCGTTTCAGCCCCACCATTCTGGTATCGCGTCATGATGGCGTCCGCCCGTTGATCAAGGCCATGAAGCAAGGTCATCATCTGTTTTATTTACCAGATCAGGATTTTGGCGCGCGCGATGCGCTGTTTATTCCATTTTTTGGCGTACCGGCCGCCACCATCAACGCATTGCCACGTTTGGCCGGCTTAACCCACGCCAAGGTCATGCCGGTGGTGACTCGACAACTACCCGGTGCGCAAGGCTATGTGCTACGATTCTATCCCGCTTGGGACAATTTTCCTGGCCCTGACATTGCATCCGACTTACGTCGCATGAATACCTTTATCGAATCGGTCGTGCGTGAAATGCCGGAACAATATTTCTGGCTGCACAAGCGATTCAAAAGCCGTCCCGCAGGAGAACCCTCCGTTTATGATTAAGCAAACCACGATGCTTGAATTCACCAAGATGCATGGCGCAGGAAATGACTTTATGGTGATCGATGCCATTTCGCAAACCTTCATTCCGCATGCGAGCATTATCCGGCAGTTGGCCCACCGGCATTTCGGCATCGGGTTTGACCAACTGCTGCTGGTTGAACGCGCAACACACCCACAGGCTGATTTTCGTTATCGCATTTTCAATGCCGATGGTGGCGAGGTGGCCCAATGTGGTAACGGCGCACGTTGTTTTGTCCATTTCGTACGGCATCGCGGCTTGACAGATAAACGCGAAATTTGCGTTGAAACCGCATCCGGTCTGATTTTTCCGCACATGGCAGAGGATGGCCGTATCGCGGTCAACATGGGACTTCCCCGTTTTCAACCGGATGACATTCCTTTCATTACCGATCAAACCGGTTCGACTTACAATGTCCGCGCCATTGATCAAGACTGGTCGTTATCGGTTCTTTCAATGGGCAATCCTCACGCCGTGTTGATCGTTGATGACATAGGCACTGCCCCGGTTGCCGAGCTTGGTTCGGCGTTACAACACCACGCACAATTTCCGCTACAGGTTAATGTCGGTTTTTTACAACCCATCACTCGCCATCGCGCCCGTTTGCGTGTTTTTGAACGCGGCACTGGCGAAACGTTATCCTGCGGCACCGGCGCCTGCGCTGCTGCCGTCAGCGGTATTCGGCTAGGATATCTCGATTCGCCCGTCGAAATTGAAACAACGGGGGGTATGCTGAATATCCGCTGGGATAGTGACGATCAACCGGTTTGGCTCGCCGGACCGACAGCGGTTGTATTTGAAGGACAAATCGATTTACAGCATTTTCAGAAGGACTGAACCATTATTATGACCCCGGAAGACGTTTCGCGTTACCTGGCGACGCACCCCGAATTTTTTGACCAGTTTCCGCACCTGCTGACCGATATGCGACTGAATCATCCGGTTCAGGGCCGCACCATATCAATCGCCGAGCGGCAAATTCTCAATCTGCGCGACAAAATCACCCTGCTGGAATCGCGCCTGGCCGATTTTGTGACCTTTGGCGAGGAAAACGATCGCACCACCCAACGCATGCACGATTTAACCTTGGCATTGATTTCTGCACCCCATCAAGATGAAACCCTGTCTCGTTTGACTTGGCACCTGCGGCAACATTTTGACTTACCCGATAGTGCCGTACTATTATGGCCGCACGATACCATCGACATTCACGCAGACGATGCTGAAATTTATCAGTGGGTTGACAATATGCCCACCCCGCAATGCGGTGCCACCTTGTTGGCCCAAGCCTTGGCGCATCTGCCTTCCGCCAGCAGTTTGCGCTCGTTTGCCGCCATTCCGCTACGGAATGAACGTTTGCTCGGCGTACTGATCGTTGGGTCACTTGCAGCCAACAAATTTTATCCGGAAATGGGTACCCTGTATTTGCAACGGTTAGGTGACATTATTGCCGCCTGTCTTGCCAGGTTTTCATTACCGGCCCGTGCCCATGAGTGAGGTACTGGCTCAGCGTTGGCTGGATTTTCTGGCTGCCGAGCGCGGTCTTTCCCCGTTGACGCTGCGCCATTACACGCGCGATATCACGCATCTGCTAACGCACTTCGCGCAGCAAGACCTATCGCAGTTACAAGCCGGTGATATTCGGGCATTGATGGGATCCCTCCACCAAAGTGGTTTATCAGGTCGCAGTCTCGCCCGCATGTTATCCGCATGGCGAAATTTTTTTCAATTTTTGGTCACCCGTCACCAGCACCCGCACAACCCCTGCGATGGATTACGTCCGCCGCGCTTTCCGTACGCGCTGCCGCATCATTTAACCGTTGACCAAACCCAGTTATTGCTGGATACCGCCAACAAGTCGGACCCGTTATACAAGCGCGATCAAGCATTGTTTGAACTGCTGTATTCAGCAGGCTTACGCTTGTCTGAACTGGCCACGTTATCGCTCGATCAACTGGACTTGGCACAACAGGAAGTGCGCGTTACAGGCAAAGGCAACAAAACCCGAATTGTTCCGTTGGGCATACCCGCCATTCGTGCCTTACAGGACTGGCTGGCATGCAGGGCAGACCCTGTATCATTTGTTTTTCCCGGTCGCCGGCCCAATACCCATATCAGCCCGCGCACCATTCAAAATCGGCTTGGGTTACGCAGTCTGCAAACCGGTTTGAATGAGCATGTCCACCCGCACATGCTAAGGCACGCTTTTGCCTCACACCTGTTGCAATCATCCAGCGATTTACGTGCCGTGCAAGAGTTGCTGGGACACGCGCGTATCGGTACCACACAAATCTATACACGTCTGGATTATCAGCACCTGGCGCGTGTTTACGATTTGGCACACCCGCGTGCCAATCTGGACAAGACGAAAAAAAACCGCTGAGCCCTCGCGAACCCAACGGTCTCTTTACGACGCTACGCGCCTTATTCAGGCTGCACAGCTACCGTGATTTCGGAAACAACATCGGTATGCAATGCAATGCTGACCAAGAATTCACCGATGGCCTTGATTGAACCATCCGGCATACGCACTTCAGATTTGCTGACCGTGATGCCCTGCGAGGTCAAGGCTTCAGCAATGTCGATATTGCTGACCGAGCCAAACAAACGACCATCCATACCGGCTTTTTGTGTCAGAACCAGCGTCAGGTCGGCCAGTTGATCGGCACGCGCCAAGGCAGCAGCCAACGAGTCAGCCTGGATTTTTTCCAATTCGGCACGACGGGCTTCAAATTGTTTAAGGTTGTTCGCTGTGGCGCGCTTGGCCTTTCCTTGCGGGATCAGATAATTACGTGCATAACCATCTTTCACTTTAACCACATCGCCCAGCGCACCGAGATTAACCACTTTTTCCATCAGGATAATTTGCATGGTTTTCTCCTCAATGCAGATCGGTGTAAGGCATCAGCGCAAGAAAACGTGCGCGCTTGATGGCAGCCGACAATTGACGTTGGAAATGCGCCTTGGTGCCGGTGATACGGGCAGGAATAATCTTGCCGTTCTCAGCGATAAAATCTTTCAGAATCTCAACATCCTTGTAATCAACCCAAGTGATGTTTTCAACGGTGAAGCGGCAAAACTTGCGGCGCTTGAACAACTGGCGGGAATTATCCCGACGTTTGGTATTTTTGGTGTTAACTGGACGTGGCATCATGCACTCCTGCTTATCTGCTCGCATGCTTGCCAATACTAATCGGCAAGTGCTGAATCAATCGATGGGTTCTTTTTACTGGCTGAATAACACGTTCAGGCAGCGTCTGCGGCATCCGTCGGACGGGCTTCCTGTGGTAGCAGGGAACGTGATTTTTCTTCCTTCATCATTGGCGAAGGTGTGACAACAGCCTCATCCATACGGATGGTCAGATGACGCAATACAGCATCATTGAACTTAAAGCCATGTTCAAGCTCATCCAGGGTTGATTGCCCGCACTCGATATTCATCAGCACATAATGCGCTTTATGAATTTTCTGGATTGGGTACGCCATTTGACGACGACCCCAGTCTTCCAGACGGTGGATATTGCCACCTTGGCTGGTAATGACCGAGCGGTAACGTTCGATCATGGCTGGCACCTGTTCGCTTTGATCAGGATGCACAATAAACACGATTTCGTAATGACGCATGAACACTCCTTGTGGAATACGCCCTCCGGCGTCGGCGAAAATAGCCCGAATTGGCATTTTCTAACGGTAGGGCAAGGGAAAGCCGGCGATTATAGCTTGACCGATCAAATTCTGCAAGAAAAACATTGACAACCGTAAAACAAACAAAGGGTGTTGGGCAATTCAACGTGACCGGATGTCAAACCGCCAAAAATGAAAGACCGGCTACCGTCGCTCCCAAAACAGCGCCAGCAAGCACGTCAGTCGGATAGTGCAACCCCAAGATAAGCCGTGACATGGCAACGGCCAGCGTGAAAGGCACCAATACCCAAGACAACATCGGGTAATAGACAACCGCTACCAGCGTAAACGTTACCGCGTGCAAGGTGTGGCCGGACGGAAAACTGAAGCGATCCAGTGGTGCTGTCAAACAGTGAATACGTCCGGATTGCTGGTGTGGACGTGGTCGCAAGGTTTTTTTCTTAAGCCATTTGTAAATTAACGTAGCCGTCAATCCGGCAAAAATCATTTGCAATATCACCGGCAGTGCCTCTGCTCCATTCACCAGATACATGGCCAGCATTAATGCATACCAAAAAACGCCATCGCCCAACCGACTGACGCGACGAAAGATCTGCAACACCACCGGACGATGACCGATTTGATTAAACCACTCGGTCAGCCTCAGCTCACATTCACCCATCCATTGCCAGCTCAGCTTGTCCATGAGAATCTTCCTTGAAAATAATGCTTTGTAAAACCCGTTCAAAGCGATCATGCACGCTCTGCCAAGAGACAGACAACGCAGAGCGTCGTGCGTTCAACCCAATCTGTCTGACAAGGTCGGGATTGCCCGACAATGCACATGCCGCAGCAATAAATTGATCGGGATCGTTAAACGACGCCAACATACCGTTGTCGGCATGGCGAATCAGCGCTTCGGCCGCTGCGTATTGGTACGCGACAACCGCCAAACCGCTGGCCAACGCTTCGGTCGTTACGTTGCCGAATGTTTCGGTCAAGCTTGGAAACAGAAACACATCTGCCGAGGCGTAATGTCTGGCCAAATCGACGCCGCTACGCATGCCGCAAAAAACGGCATCGGGAAACTGGGTTTGCAACATGGCACGATCAGGACCATCACCCACAATCACCAAACGTGAATCCGGATTGGTTTTGCGCATGGCGGCAAACGCCTTGAATACCACCGACAAGTTTTTTTCCGGCGCAATGCGCCCCACATAAATCACCACCTGCGTGTCAACCTCGGCACCCCAGGCATGACGCAACCCGTCATCGCGGTGCGCGGGATCAAACAAAACCGTATCAACACCGCGCGCAACCACCTCCACATTACGATAACCATACAATTGCAACTCGCGCCGCATGCTCTCCGTCGGCACCAACGTCACACACGCTTTGTTATGAAACTTGCGCAAATAGGCTAGAATGGGCGCCTTAAGCCATCCCGCACCATAATGCTTGCTATAACTATGGAAGTTGGTGTGAAAATCGGTACTGACCGGCAAACGCAATTTTTGTGCGGCAGCCAGCGCCGACCAGCCCAGCGGACCTTCCGTTGCGATATGCACGAGATCGGGACGCCGGGTTTGCCATAAACGCACCAGGCCCGATTTGGCCGGCAGCCCCAGTTTCAATCCGGCGTAGCGTGGAATGGGCACACCCATTTTAAGAATTTCTTCCAACTGATCATTGTGGGTAGCGCGATCGGCAGAACCTTGTCGCGGGCGTATCAACTGGATTTGGTGACCACGCGCCAGCAGATCGGCTACCTGCCTGCCGAGGGTCATTGCCACACCGTTTACTTCTGGTGGATAGGTTTCCGTCACCAGCGCGATACGCAACGGATGGTGGCGAGAAGCAAATATCTGGAGGAGGAAGTCATCATTCATGATGACATTTTGACGCCAACTCACGTCACTTTCATGAATTCTTTTTGAAACTTTGATGACAAAAAGCCAAACAAATCAATTCACCAACCACCGAGTTAACCGTGGCTCGCTGCCGAAAAATCATGTTGGGCAAACGTTCCTGCACGCCCTGCTGTAAACTAATCCTATGCCTGCCCACATTGCCCTCATTGCCTTGGATATTCCGCTTGCGGAACCATTTGATTACCTGGCCGGACCGCTAACCAATGCCGATATCGGCTGTCGTGTGCTGGTTCCGTTTGGCCGTGGGCATCGAACCGGCGTGCTGATCGGTTTTCGTTCCGACTCCGCGCTAATGGCCGAACAACTAAAACCAACGGATGACAAACTGGATGAAGTGCCGATCCTTCATCAAGAAACCATCGAACTTTTACAGTTTGCCAGTCAGTACTATCAACAGCCTGTCGGCCAGATGTTGTTTGCAGCGCTCCCCAACCTGCTGCGTAAACCTCGCAAACCCAACTTGCCACGACGCCGTAAAGCGGTAACTCTGCCGGCTGCCGCGCCGCCGTTACCGCTTACGACCGAACAAGAAGCCGCTTATACGGATATCATGTCCAGACTGGGCCGGTTTCAACCCTTTTTGTTACATGGCATTACCGGTAGCGGCAAAACCGAGGTCTATTTACATTTAATTGAACAAGTCATGGCCCGCCAGGGCCAAGTGCTGATGCTGGTGCCGGAAATTCGTTTAACGCCGCAGTTGTCTGCTCGCCTGACGGAACGTTTTCCACAACACCGCATCGCCATATCTCACAGCGATATCAGCGCTGCGCGGCGCATGCACGATTGGTTGGCCGCCGGACGAGGTGACGCAGCGATTGTGCTCGGCACGCGGCTGGCCGTTTTTACCCCCATGCCTCGCCTGCAACTGATCATTGTAGACGAAGAGCATGATGCATCATTTCAACAGCAAGACGGGTTGCGCTACTCAGCGCGCGATTTGGCGGTATTTCGTGGCCGACAACGGCAATGTCCGGTGATTCTGGGCTCAGCCACCCCGGCGCTGGAAAGCTGGTTTAATGCCCGCAATGGCAAATATCAATTGTTGCAAATGCGGCAACGTGCGCACGTTGATGCCCAGTTGCCACAAGTCAATCTGATTGATTTACGCGGACAATCCTTGCGCAACGATATCAGCCCGTTATTAATCGCCGCTATTCGAAAAAACTTGCAACGAGGCGAACAGAGTTTACTGTTTATAAACCGACGTGGCTATGCCCCTACCTTGTATTGTGCAGATTGCGGCTGGATTGCCGGTTGCTCGCGTTGCAGCAGCAAGCTGGTTCTGCATAAAGCCGCACATGAATTGCGCTGCCACCATTGCGGGCTAACACGTCCGCTCCCTTCGGTTTGTCCGGATTGCGCCAGCCACGCCCTCAATCCGGCCGGGGCCGGTACACAGCGCCTGGAAAGCACCTTGGAACAATTGTTTCCGGACGCACATATTTTGCGAATAGACAGCGACACCGCCGGCAGCCCACGTCAATGGCAACGCATGCGCGACGCGATTTTGACGGGTGAAGCCAATCTATTGATCGGCACCCAACTGCTCAGCAAGGGACATGATTTCCCCAATCTCACCCTGGTTGGTGTGGTTGGCGCAGATAACGCATTGTACAGCACCGATTTTCGCGCCAATGAACGCCTGTTCAGTCAATTGATACAAGTTGGCGGACGGGCAGGGCGAGCAGGCCAACCCGGACAGGTGCTGATTCAAACGGCCTGGCCGCAGCACCCGTTATTTCAGGCCATCAGCCAACATGATTACGCCAGCTATGCCGAACAGATGCTCAGCGAACGCGAAATGGCCGGTTTTCCACCGTATCAATTTATGGTGGCCATTCGAGCAGAAGCCGAGCAGCTTGAGCTGGCATTGCAGTTTTTGCAGCGTATCCGCAACCTGGCCCCCGCTGATGCGGAGATTACGGTGTTCGATCCCGTTGCCGAATCCATGTTACGCAAAAGCAACCGTGAACGCGCCTTGTTATTGGCACAGGCCAAATCACGCGCACAGTTACATGCCTGGCTCAGCACCTGGCTGACCAAACTATCCGGGATTCATGACCGCAACGTACGCTGGAAAATCGATGTCGATCCGCAACAGTTATAGCCGATTTTTGTCGTTCTGGTGCGCCTTGGCTATAATGGTGGTATTTTGCATGTTTGGTAGATTCCCTTGACAACCTATATTGACATAGAAAACCATCTATCCGCTTTGCTTGGCTACGCCGTGCGTGAATCAGTCGGACAGACCGATGGCATTTCCATCGAAATTGAGCGCCCGCGCGAAGCCAGTCATGGCGATTATGCCTGTAATGTTGCCATGAAGCTGGCACGCGCCTTACGCGCCAATCCTCGTCAACTGGCCCAGCAAATTCTTGCTGCGTTGCCCGCTTCTCCATTGATCGCACGAACCGAAATTGCGGGCGCCGGCTTTATCAATATTTTTCTGCATGCAGCCGCCTGGCAACAACTGGTGCCACACATTCTGGGTCTAACATCAACCTTCGGGCATAACACCCTTGGCCAAAACCGGTCGGTACTGGTTGAGTTTGTCTCAGCTAACCCGACAGGGCCGTTACATGTCGGGCACGGCCGTGGCGCGGCTTATGGCGCCAGTTTGGCGAATGTGCTGGCGGCATCCGGGTATCGGGTATCGCGTGAGTATTACGTCAATGACGCCGGTCGCCAGATGGATATCTTGGCGCTGTCAACCTGGTTGCGGTATCTGGAACAATGTGGCGAGCCTTCCATATTTCCCGGCAACGCCTATCAAGGCGATTATGTGCGCCACATGGCGAATGCCATCTTTAACCAGCATGGTGACCGCTATTGTCACCCGACGGCTGCACTGACTGCCCAAGCACCCGCATTTGCCGATGAACCGGATGCCCACCTTGATTACCTGATTTCCGAAGCAAAACGGATTTTAGCCAATGACTACCCATATTTTCACGCCTTTGCCTTGAACGAACAACTGGCCGACTGCCGAAATGATCTCAACGAATTCGGGGTGGTGTTCGATGAATGGTTTTCCGAACAATCGTTATACGACAGCGGGATTGTTCAGCGCACCCTGGATGTGCTGGAAGCCAATGGCCAACTGTATGAACAAGATGGCGCACGCTGGTTTCGCTCTACACGCTATGGCGATGAAAAAGACCGTGTCGTGCAACGTGAAAACGGCCTGTTCACCTATTTTGCGTCCGATATCGCATACCACCTGAATAAACTCGAACGCGGTTTTGACGAATTGATTGATATCTGGGGTGCCGATCACCATGGCTATATCCCTCGGGTAAAAGGCGCGCTGGAAGCCATGGGGCGCAACCCCGATCAATTGATCATCGCACTGGTGCAATTTGCCGTGTTGTATCGTAACGGACAGAAAGCAGCCATGTCGACCCGGTCCGGCGAGTTTGTGACGCTGCGCGAATTGCGCGCCGAAGTGGGCAATGATGCCGCGCGCTTCTTTTACGTGTTACGTAAATCCGATCAGCATCTGGATTTTGATCTGGACCTGGCCAAGTCACGCAGCAACGAAAACCCCGTGTATTACATTCAATACGCGCATGCCCGCATTTGTCGTGTATTGACCCAATGGGGAGGGGATACTCAAACGCTGGCCGACGCTGACGTTACCCGACTGGATAGCCCAAGCGAGATTGACCTGCTGCGCCAATTAACCAATTACCCAGCCGTCGTTGCAGCCGCCGCTCGCGAACTTTCACCACACCTGATTGCCTATGCGCTAAAAGATATCGCGGCTGCCCTGCATACCTATTACAATGCCGAACAATTTCTGATTGAGGATATCGTCCTGCGCCATGCACGCCTGGCACTGATATCAGCCACCCGTATCGTTCTCAATAACGGACTGACCATGCTGGGAATTTCCAGCCCGGAACAAATGTAGGAGTCGGATCATGTCTCGTGTACCACGCAGTTCCTCGGAAAGCCAACATAAGCCTGGTGGCATCTGGTCAGGCATTCTGATCGGCATGCTGGCTGGTTTAGGGGGCGCTGCTGCCATTGCGGTATGGGTCAGCCACAGCAATCCCTTTGTCGCACAACCGGGGGCCAGCAGCACGCCTGCCAACCCACCGACAACCACTACCCAAACAGCAACCCCCGCAACGCCGAACGCATCGGGTAATATTGTCGATCCTGCCACCCGTGCTGCACCTGTTGACAGTCACTACGACTTCTATCATATGTTGCCCGGACCAAGCGCTCCGGCACCAACCCCAACCGGACCATCGCCCAAACCCGATACACCTGCCCCGGCGCCTTCCGTTTGGGTGCAAGTTGGCTCATTTACCGACAACAACCAAGCTGATGACCTGAAGGCACAATTGGCCATGCTGGGTTATGAAGCCAGTATTCAGACCGTAGATGCGGCAGATAAAGGCACCCTTTATCGCGTTCGCCTGGGACCCTTTAGCAGTGACGCCGCACAACAGGTTAAAAATGCGTTGGCACAAAGCCAAATTCAATCAACGTTAGTAAGTCGTCACGACACATCGGCACCGGCAACGACCCATTGATTAAATTGGAGTTATTTTTTATGTCAAACCGACGCACATTTCTTGCCGCCAGCTTGCTGGCATTAACAATCCCATCCGTTGTGCTGGCAACACCCGTGGCCGGACAAGATTATGTCCGTTTGAATACGCCGATGGAAACGACCAGCGCAAATGATAAAATTGAGGTGGCCGAATTTTTCTGGTATCGCTGTCCGCATTGTTTCGAACTTGAACCCGCATTCAATCAGTGGATAAAAACCCAACCCAAAGATGTCGTCATTCGACGTATACCGGCCGTGCTTGGCAATGGGTGGGCCATGCAGGCAAAAATCTGGTACGCTTTAAAGACGCTGGGTGTTGCCGACAAATATCACGATGAATTGTTTAGTGCGATTCATCTGGATGGTTTGGATGCCACATCAGAAATCAGCATCTTTGACTGGGCCGGGCGAGTTGGTATCAACCGTACCGCCTTTGCCAATGCGTACAATTCTTTTGCCGTGCAAACCGAAGTGTTGCACGCCGCACAATTAACGCGCGATGCACAAATCAACGGTGTACCGTCTTTCGTGGTGAATGGGCGCTATGTCACGTCGGTTTCCATGACTGGTAGCGAATCGGCATTATTCAAGACGCTGAATGATCTGATTGTGCAGGTCCGCAAAGAGCGAGCTCATCACTAAATTTTCGCCAACCACCTGTTTTGTCATACTGGCGTCACTAAACGTTGTTATAACGGCAACAATCCTCTTTAGCCGGTTTAAACAATGAATGTATTGCTGGTTTCCGATGTCTACTTTCCGCGCGTCAACGGGGTATCAACCTCTATCATGACGCTGCGGCGCGAGTTAAAAAAAGCCGGACATCTGGTCACGTTGGTTGCGCCAGCGTATGGCATGAATGAGCCGCCTGAGCCCGATATTATCCGCATCCCTGGACGCAAAGTCCTGATGGACCCCGAAGACCGCCTGATGTCCTCGCACGCACTGCGTCAACTGCCCGGCCAACTGGCCGGTCAACGGTTTGATTTGCTCCACATTCACACCCCTTTCATTGCTCATTACGCCGGCATCCGTTTAGCGCGTGAAATGGGCATTCCCTGTGTTGAAACCTATCACACCTTTTTCGAAGAATACCTATACCATTACATCCCGTTTTTACCGCGTGCGTTAATGCGTTACGCGGCCCGTTTTTTTACACGGCAGCAATGCCGTCAAATCGACGGACTAGTCTTGCCTTCCATTGCCATGAAAGATGCTTTGCAGCGCTACGGGGTTCATACCTATAGCCAGATCATTCCAACCGGCATTGAACTGGCTGATTTCTCGACTGGCGATGGCCCGTCTTTTCGCCAAAAACATGGCATTGCGCCCGACCGTCCAGTGGTAGTGTATGTAGGTCGCGTGGCATTTGAGAAAAACATTGAGTTTTTATTGCTGATGCTGTCCCAATTGCGTCATTCGATCCCCGATATTCTACTCGTAATCGCGGGCGAGGGGCCCGCCGAACGCAAGTTAAAACGGCTCACCGACGCGCTCAATCTGACACAGCACGTTAAATTCGTCGGTTATCTGGAACGCGCAACCGAACTTCCTGCCTGCTATTGTGCCGGCGATGCCTTTGTCTTTGCTTCGCGCACCGAAACTCAAGGACTGGTCCTGCTTGAGGCGATGGCCCTGGGTGTGCCTGTGGTATCAACCGCCGTGATGGGAACCCACGATATTCTTGTTGGCGAACGCGGTTGTCGCATTGCACCCGATGATCCGGTGCAATTTGCAGCCACGCTGGCTAACGTGTTAACCAACCGCCCCTTGCGGGAATGTTTATCGGCTGACGCGTGTGAGTACGCTAAATCCTGGAGTGCGCCAGAAATGGTTCAGCGGATGATCAACTTTTACCAAACCGTTTTAGCGCGCAGCGTCTAGCCCGACTAAACATCAGCCGACATCATTGCTTGCGGTTGTTGATACCGAACGATAACGCCTTTACCCTTCGGGTTGGACAATATCGTCAATTTCCCGCCCAAGCGATCCGCCGCTTCGTGCGCGATTGCCAATCCCAAGCCGGATCCGGTCGCAGCATTGCCCGGTAACCTGTAAAACGGTTGAAATACCTGTTGCCGCTGATCTTCGGGTATGCCATCACCTTGATCGATAACATCAATGGTTACCTTGTTGTCGATCAGGCTTGTACGCAACGTAACGCTTTCGCCCGGGTGGCTATATTTAACCGCATTTCCCAGCACATTATGCATGATTAATTGCAATATCGCCGCGTCACCTTGCAACAGAGGGTCGGCGTGCAAATCCAACCTCAGATCAACGCTTCGGCTTTCCGCCAAAGGCAATACCCCCGCAAGACTGTCGCGCGCCAACTCACCGACCCGTATTGTATCTCGCCTCTGTTCTTGATATTGCAATCGCGCCAAATCCAACAGTTGGCTGGTTAGTTGTCGCGCTCGATCTATCCCTGTGCGCAACACCACCACACGCTGACGCATCGCATCAATCGTATCTGCCCGCTCAATATTCTGTGCTTGTAAAGACAATGCGGTCAGTGGCGTGCGTAATTCATGCGAAGCATCGGCAATAAACCGTTTTTGTTGAACAACTGCCAAATTTACGCGAAGCATCATTCGATTAACCGCATCCACAAACGGGACGATCTCTTCCGGAACCGCCTCAACCGGCAAGGTTTCTAATCGATCGGTGATTTGTTGATCTAACTTGGCCGACAACGAACGGACACTTAACAATTCATGCCGAACAATATGGACAATCAGCCACAATAAAATCGGCAAAAACAACAGCCACGGCAAAAATGTCCATAATGCACTATCCCATGCGACTTCATTTCGACTTTGCGTAGATTGAACGATCACTAAACGCTGTCCGTTTCTGGCATGTGTGGCATACACACGATTGGTACTGCCATCCGTAGCCGGCATCGTATAAAACCCGTCTGCCAAGCGAGGTGGCAGCCAGTCTGGGGCGTTTTGTCGTGCAGGTACGAAAACGCGAATACGCGCATCATTTTCTTCATCTTGGCCCGCATCGAACGTTGGGTTCATGGTTGGGGTCCCCAACAAAGCCACTTGACGCAACATATCATCCTGAAACTCTTGTGCTTCAGCATAAGCGAATCCAAATGCGACTCCTGTGGTCAGCACGCCCAACCCCAGTACAACCCAGGTTATTTGCACCAACAATGATGTCTGGATAGACCGTTTCGATAAACGCAGCCACCTATTCATGTGTGCCCATTATCCTGCATTCGGTACTGATACATTCACATACCAACCCGCCCCACGCACGTTGCGGATTATCGAGGAACCCAATTTTTTCCGTATGGCATGCACCAGATAATCTATCATGTTACTTTCTATTTCCTCTCCCCATCCATATATCCCGGTTTCCAAGGCTTCCCGCGAATGTATTTTTCCCGGCTTCAACAACAAGATTTCCAACAGCGCAAACTCGCGCGCCGGCAATAACATACGTTCGGTGTTTGCTGTCCATGCTTCATGAGTCGCAGGATCAAGACTCACAATGCCATTACTCAATATGGGGCTCGCATTGCCGTCTTTACGTCGAATCACTGCGCGTAAGCGCGCCATTAATTCATCCATATCAAAGGGCTTGATGACATAATCGTCTGCGCCCAGATCCAAACCCCGAATTCGGTCACTCGCCAGATCGCGGGCTGTTACGATGATAATGGGGATCCGGTTGTTTTTTGCGCGTAGCTGTTGCAACAACGTACTGCCATCCCCATCGGTCAACCCAAGATCAAGTAAAATCGCATCATACTCGCTACCGCCTAATGCTAACGTTGCATTACGCAAATCACGCACCCAATCTACCGCCCACGCTGCATCGCGTAATGCTTGGGTTGCTGCTTCACCGATCATTACGTCATCTTCTACCAACAATAACCGCATATATTTTACGCATCTTTCAGCACAAGGGTTGAAACGCCTGTGTCTGCACCGGAAAGCTCACCCAACCTCGCACGAACGGTGAGGTTGTATGGCCTTCCTGCCGGATCAACAGGTTCGTCAATCAGGATTTGCACCTTCCGGTTTGTTTTCCAACACCACACCGGTTTTTGCATCCACACCAACTTCTTGTGTAATGCCCTTGGTCATAATATCAAATGAGTAACGTAAGCCACTACCACCTTTCTCAAGCTCCAGCTCTTCATCTGTAATTTTTCCGGGATGCGCTTGCAGTGCGATGGTTCTTGCCTGCGTCAGGCTTATTTTGGCTTGCTTTGCGTACTGCTCGCCACTATAAGCAAAAACGCTTTGCGACACCACGATCAACATTCCCATCACTCCGGCCATTACTGTCAAATTGCGTTGCATATCGTATCCTTTCAAGATAATTTATTACCGTGTGCAACCTTGTCACACGATGGGTTGCATTCTATCGAATGAAAATTAGTCACGAATGAGGGATCATGACAACGATCACGGGGCGCTTTGCGCCATCACCAACCGGTCCTCTACATGCAGGTTCGTTGTTAACTGCCATGGCCAGCTATCTGTCGGTGCGCAGTCAACAGGGGCGCTGGTTACTCCGTATGGAAGATGTAGACCAACCACGTTGTCGAAAAGCGTATGCCGTAACGATATTGCGCCAACTTGACGCATTGGGTTTCGTTTGGGACGATGAAATTATTTGGCAGTCAACACGCACACCGGTTTATTCTGAGGCCATGCAGACCATCTCATCTGATCTTTACGTCTGTCATTGCAGTCGTCGGGAATTACAAGAATCCGGCCAAACGACACATTATCCCGGCACCTGTCGTGAGCGCTCACTCTCAACAAAAACTGCTCATAGCATACGAGTAAAAGCGCCCAATACCGATTTATGTTTTTTTGACCGACGCTTGGGCAAACACTGTTTGAATCTGTTTGCGGAGGGTGGTGATTTTATTATCCGACGAGCGGATGGTTATTTTTCTTATCAATGGGCCGTGGTACTAGATGATGCGGCTTGCGGGGTCACTGAGGTAGTA
>DDOT01000036.1:25228-25498 GCA_002341815.1 Thiobacillus sp. UBA2487
CCACAATATTTGCACCTGCCACTGGTGGTTGATGCGCATGGACAAAAACTCTCCAAACAACAGCAGGCTCGACCGGTACTGACGTCACAACCGTTAATCCCGTTGCAACATGCCCTGAGTCAATTGGGGCAAACGGTAAACCCGGATCTTGATTGCGTGGCTGATTTTTGGCGATGGGCGATACAGACTTGGGATGAATCCAAAATCCCCACGCAATCGGTAGTCGCGCTGTAGCCCGATCTTTTCGCTTTTCATGAATTCGCGTGATGA
>DDOT01000146.1:0-18830 GCA_002341815.1 Thiobacillus sp. UBA2487
TGCCTCGGCGAGACTCGGTAATGCATGGATCCGTGTTTTGAGTTGTTGTTCATCATCCGGACCGGCGTTACGATGCAAGTAGACCGTCATGCTGCCTTGGGTTGGGAGGATGGATAGCTGATAATGCAGCGACTGCAGGCCCAATGCCAATCCGACGGCAAGGCTGAGCGAGACGGCAATGCTCAGCACCGCCAGCACGTTGATAATAGGGGATGCTGCATTGCGTTGCATGGCTTGGCGCAGAGCGTGATGATGGTGTGATAGCCAGATTTTCATGGGGTCATTTTGCCGTGAGCCAGCGTGATCATTCGTCCGGGTAATGCGCGATGGGTGGCGGGATCGTGGCTGGATACAATAACGGTTGTGCCGTGCCGGTTGAATGCGAGCAGTTGTTTCAGGATCGCGGTGGCAGCATCCGCATCCAGATTGCTGGTCGGTTCGTCCAATAATAACAAGGGAGGGCGGGTCGCTATGGCGCGAGCAATGCAAACCAACTGTTGCTCACCAGCAGACAGAGCGGCGGGTTTTGTGCGCTCAAAAGCCCCCAAGCCAACCTGATCCAGGGCCGCGCGAGACTGAACGAATGCGTCGTGACGCGGCGTGCCGGCAATATCCAGTGGCAGCAACACGTTATGCAAAACATCACGATCCATCAGCAGTTTGCGGTCTTGGAATACCAAACCAAAATTTCGCCGCAACCAAGGCAGCGAAGAGCGGCGAATACGGCTGATATTTTGTTCGTTGAACCAGATTGATCCGCTGGTTGGACGTTCAATGGCGGCCAATAATTTAAGCAGCGTTGACTTGCCTGCGCCGGAATGACCTGTTACCAGCACCAGTTCTCCGGTTGCAATGTCCAGCGAAATATCATCTAACGCATCGTGGCCACCATGATAACGCTTGCATACGTTTTCAAGTCGAATCATTCGCGTTCAATCTCGCCTAGTAACGCATCAACAAAATCTGCTGCCACAAAGGGGCGCAAGTCATCCAGTTGCTCACCTACGCCAATAAAGCGCACCGGGCGGGGTCGGGCGCGGGCAATGGCCGCAATGACCCCGCCTTTGGCGGTGCCATCCAGCTTGGTAAGCACCAGTCCGCTGACCGACAGCGTGTCATCAAACGCCTTGATTTGTGCAACGGCGTTTTGACCAGTGTTGGCATCCAGCACTAATAAAATTTCGTGGGGAGCGGTCGGATCAATTTTTTGGATGACGCGTTTGACCTTGCGGATTTCATCCATCAGGTGCAGTTGAGTAGGCAGGCGTCCGGCGGTATCTGCCAATAATATATCGATATGGCGCGCACGTGCAGCAGAGTAGGCATCATGGATAACGGCTGCCGGGTCGGCATTGTGTTGCGAAACAACGCTGATGCCGTTGCGCTCGCCCCAAACAGCGAGTTGTTCTTGGGCGGCAGCGCGAAACGTGTCGCCCGCTGCCAACAAGACAGATTTGCCTTGTTGCTGATAATATTTGGCCAGTTTGCCGATGGTTGTGGTCTTTCCTGCGCCATTCACCCCTGCCAGCATGATCACAAACGGTCGGTGATGATGTACGTCCAGGGGAACTTCCAGCGGTTTGAGGAGCTCAATCAAGGCGTCACGCAGGGCTTGCTGTAACTGGGATGCATCAGACAGCGCATCGCGTGTTACACGCTGGCGCAATGATTCGAGCAAAAAAGTGGTGGCGTCAATGCCGACATCGGCAGTGAGCAGGATGGTTTCCAGTTCTTCGTACAGGTTATCATCGATGCGCGCACCGACCTTGAACAAGCTGTTGAGTTGGCGGCCCAGTGTTTCGCGTGTGCGCTTCAGACCGGCGCGCAAGCGTGCTGCCCAGCCGGTGGGACGCGCGTTGTCATCAGACGAGGTGGTGTCCGGCGCGATTTTTGTCTCGTCGGTTTTTTTGGAATCGGATTTTTTGAATAAACCAAACACGGTTGATGGATCCAAGTCATGTTATAAGGGACAAAACCGTAGCGGGTATTTTATCATGCAAGTCGAACAGGCGCTTAACCCGGGAGTCCAGGAATGAAAAAATGGTTGGCAGCATGGCTGCTGTGTCAAGTTGGAACCAGTTATGCAGATGTGAGTGCTGCGGTTAGTCACTTCACGTTGGATAATGGTATGCAGGTGATTGTACAGGAGGATCATCGTTCGCCGGTTGTGGTGTCGCAGTTGTGGTATCGCGCCGGCAGCATTGACGAAGTTAACGGGAAGACCGGATTGGCGCATATGCTGGAACATATGATGTTCAAAGGCACAAAAGAAGTGCCGGACGGGGTGTTTTCCACGTTGATTGCGGCTGCAGGTGGCCGTGAGAATGCGATGACCAACCAAGACTATACAGTTTATTTTGAACAGTTGCAGAACGATCGTTTGCCACCTNNTTGCGTTTAAATTGGAAGCCGATCGGATGCAGCATCTTGATTTGAACGAGGCGGGGTTCCGCAAAGAAAATCAAGTGGTGATGGAAGAGCGACGCATGCGCACAGAAGACCATCCACAGGCGCAAGTGTATGAAAACCTGATGGCAACCACATTTGAGGCCAATCCCTATCGGCGTCCGGTGATTGGCTGGATGGATGATATTCGTCATTTGACGTTGGATGATGTCAAACGTTGGTATCAACGCTGGTATGTGCCAAACAATGTGACCTTGGTGGTGGCGGGTGATATAACCCCGGATGCGGTGCACAAATTGGCGCAACAATATTTTGGCGGCATCCCTGCACGGGCACTGCCGGAACGGAAGCCCCAAGTTGAGCCTGCACAACAAGGTATTAAACGGATTGTGGTTAAAGCGCCGGCCAAGGTGCCGTATCTGTTGATGGCTTGGCATGCGCCCTTTTTGCACACCAATCCGGTTGAGTGGCAACCGTGGGCGCTAAAAGTGTTGTCAGGTGTGCTGGATGGTGGTGCAGGCTCGCGTTTTGGTAATGCCTTGATTCGCCAGCAGCAAGTGGCCAGTGATGTGAGTGCCGGTTATGACCTGCTGGGCCGAGGGCCGGGGTTGTTCGTTGTGGATGGCACGCCGGCGAACGGTAAAAGCGTGGCTGATTTGGAGGCCGCCATTCGTGGACAGATTGCTGATATTGCCCAGCATGGCGTTCGTGCCGATGAGTTGGAGCGCGTGAAGGCACAAGTGATTGCCGAAAATGTGTATCAACGTGATTCCGTGTTTTATCAAGCCATGTTGCTTGGCCAGTTTGCTACCGTTGGTTTGCCGGTGGATGAAGTCAACAACGTTGTGGCGCATGTGTCTGCGGTGACCGCCGAGCAGGTACAGCAAGTGGCGCGGCAGTATCTGGTGGATGATGACTTGACAGTGGCGACGTTAGATCCGCAACCATGGAACAATCATCACGACGCACCAGCCATTGATATGCACGAATTGAGGTAATGCGATGAATATGAAGACAGTTGTGGTTGGAATGGGGTTGGTTTGGAGTATGGGTGCATTGGCAGCCACACCGTTTACCCATTGGCAGTTGCCGGGCGGAACCGAGGTATGGTTGGCGGAAACGCATCAACTGCCCATGGTTGATGTAAGCGTGTCATTCCCGGCAGGCAGTGCGTTTGACCCGGCAGACAAGCCAGGCTTGGCGGGATTGACGCAACGCATGCTGGATCAGGGGGCGGCCGGCATGACGGATGTGCAGATTGCCGATCGTCCGGCGGATGTTGGCGCACAATTGGGCACGGAAATTGATCCGGATCGCGTATCTGTTACCTTACGAAGCCTAAGTCAGCCGGACAAGGAAAACGCGGCGGTGGACATTTTGGCGGGTGTCTTGAATCAACCGACCTTTGATGCAAAGGTGATGGAGCGAGAAAAAGCGCGATTGGAAGAAGCATTGCGCCAAGAAGATGCCGAACCACAAATGATGGCCGCTGTTGCTTTCCAGAATGCGGTGTTTGCCGGCCACCCTTACGCGCACCGTACATCGGGCGACGTGTCTGATGTCGCCCGATTGCAGGCGGTTGATGTCCGCCAATTCTGGCAAACACATTACAGCCGCAATCACGCCGTGGTGGCATTGGTCGGTGATTTGACGCATGATCAAGCCAATGCATTGGCAGAAAAGTTGGTTGCGCATTTGCCGGCGACTGGTGCGCCAACTGCAATTCCTCCTGTGTCGATGCTGTCTGGTGCGGTGTTGAAACAAATCAGCTTCCCTGCGCAACAAAGTCAGATCTTGATCGGGCAGCCCGGCGTCAAGCGGGGTGACCCCGATTATTTTGCGCTGTATGTGGGAAATTATGTGCTGGGAGGAGGCGGTTTTGATTCGCGCTTGATGAAAGAAGTGCGGGAAAAACGTGGTTTGGCTTACAGTGTGTACAGTTATTTTATGCCCATGCAGCAAGCGGGTGCATTTCAGATCGGTTTGCAAACCCGCACCAATGAAACCGCAAATGCGCTACAAGTGGTCCGTCAAACGTTGCGTGATTTTTTGCAACATGGCGTAACACAAGATGAATTGACGCAAGCCAAAAACAGTATCGTTGGCGGTTTTCCGTTGCGCATCGATAGTAACCGCAAGCAACTGGAATATCTGTCGATGATTGCGTTTTATCATCTGCCGGCTGATTATCTGGAAGAATTCCCGCAAAAAGTGCAACAAGTGACCGCGCAGCAAATTCATGATGCGTTTCAGCGCCATATTGATCCCGACCACATGGCGACGGTGGTGGTGGGTGCTGCGCCACCGATCAAATGAGCAAAACCGGGCAGGTGCGTATCAGCGGTGGACGTTGGCGCAACCGGAATTTGGCTTTCCCGGCGTTGGCAGGATTGCGGCCAACACCGGATATGGTGCGCCAACGCGTGTTTAATTGGTTGGGACAAGACTTGAACGGTTGGCAATGTCTGGATTTATTTGCCGGTAGCGGTGCGTTGGGTTTTGAAGCGGCATCGCGTGGTGCAACCCGTGTCTGGTTGGTGGAACGAGACGCAACCGTGTGTGCGGCATTACAACGCAGCGTAGAACGCTTACAGGCCGATCAGGTGACAATTTGTCGTGCCGATGCGCTGGTCTGGCTCACGCAAGAGGCTCAGGGGGTCCGCTTTGATCTGATTTTGCTGGACCCGCCGTATGCCACGCAGTTGCAGGTGCCGGTGTTGGCGTTGTTACCGGCGCGATTAAAGCAAAATGCGCTGGTGTATGTCGAGCATGATGGTAGTATGCAGTTGCCGGATGATTGGGAAATCTGGCGCGCAGGGCGTACCGGACAGTCCCATTATGCACTGTTGCGGCATTTGGCGGGTTAGGGAAGCACTAATTGACACCTCCACGACCGTGTGGGAATTAATCAGTGCTTCCATAGGGAAAATTAATGAGTAAGCTGGCGATTTATCCGGGTACGTTTGACCCGATTACGCGTGGGCATGAAGACCTGGTTCGACGTGCGGTACGTATTGTGGATGAGATTATTGTCGCCGTTGCAGTGGCTGGACACAAACGCCCGTTTTTTAATCTGGACGAGCGCGTGGCTATGGCCAGGGCGGTGTTTAGCGATCTGCCATCGGTGCGGGTGATCGGTTTTTCAGGGCTGCTGATGGATTTTGTTGACCAGCAACAGGCCAGTTTGGTGCTGCGCGGTTTGCGCGCTGTATCTGATTTTGAATATGAGTTTCAATTGGCGGGCATGAACCGTAATCTGAATCCTCGGGTAGAAACCGTATTCATGACTCCCGCCGAACAATATATGTTTATTTCAGCCAGTATGGTGCGTGAAATTGCCTTGCTGGGCGGTAATGTCACGCCGTTTGTGCACCCGCACGTTGTGGAAAATTTGGCCCGAAAAATGCGAGAACGGTCGGCGGAATAGTCTCATTGCCCAAGAGGAGTGCCAACGGATGGTTGTGAAGTGGTCAATCAGCGCTTTCTTATCGAGCATTCTGAGGTAAAATGACGCGTGTTATAATGTGCAACGTCACTGTTACGAGGAAATTGATATGTCTTTGATGATTACCGATGAATGTATTAACTGCGACGTTTGCGAGCCGGAATGTCCCAATGAGGCTATCAGTCAGGGTGATACCATTTATCAAATCGACCCTAACAAATGCACCGAATGTATCGGTCATTACGATACGCCGCAATGTGTGGAAGTTTGTCCGGTAGATTGCATTATCACGGGCACTGAAGAAACCCAGGAACAGTTGAACGCGCGTTATTTGCACCTGACCGGTCAGGCTTAAAATCCGCCTTGTAACAGTCGGTTCTCAGCCGATGCCAGTGCCTCTGGAACGCCGCGCAATACCAAAACATCACCGGGCAGAATGGTCATGTTGGGTTCGGGGTCAAGGCCGCGAATATTGCGTCGGCGTACCACCAAGACCTCAACATCCAGATCGGCAAGCCCCATGTCTGCGATGGTGTGTTGTGCTGCGGCCGCTTGTTCGGTAATTAATACCGGTTTTAGACGTGGCAGGTTGGTTTCGTTGTTGTTGGCGTCGATATNNCGCCGCGGTAAAATCCGCGCAACAAGCCGTAGCGCTGTTCACGAACGCTACGCAACTTTTTAAGTACACGCACCATGGGCACACCGAGCAGCAATAAGGCATGAGATGCCAGCATCAGTGAGCCTTCCAGCACTTCTGGAACCACTGCCATGGCACCGGCCTCACGCAAGGTATCCAAATCGGTTTCATCCAGCGTGCGCACGATGACGGGTAAATCGGGCCGCATTTCTTGTGCAATTTGCAGTACTTTCATTGCGGCGGCATGATCAGAAAAACTGATTACCAGGCCGCGAGCGCGATTCAGTCCTGCGGCTTTGAGCACTTCTCGACGTGACGCATCACCAAATACCACTGTTTCGCCTGCTGCGGATGCGTCACGTACCCGGGCGGGATCTGCGTCAAGTGCAATGTAGTGGATACTTTCCGACTCCAGCAGACGCGCCAGGGTTTGTCCGCTGCGTCCATAACCGCAAATGATCAGGTGTTCGCGAACCCCCATGCCACGCATTGCCACTTCATGCAGATCGCGTGCCCGGTCGCTCCATTCGCTGTTGCACAAGCGGCGGACAATCCGGTCGGATTGCTGGATCAGCAACGGGGCGACCATCATGGACAGCACCATGGCGGCCAGCGTGATTTGTAACGCATTGCCATCCAGAAGTTGTAGCCCGGCGGCTTGTGAAATCAGCACAAAGCCAAATTCACCGGCTTGGCCGAGGCCGATGCCGGTACGCAGGGCCACCGGCGCACTATTCCCCCGCAGGCGGCCAATCAGCCAAACCAATGCGGTTTTGCTGGTAATCAAGCCAAGCAGTGCCAGCAATACCCACAGAAAATGTTGCCAGACAATTTGCAGGTTGAGTTGCATGCCAATGGTAACAAAGAACAGTCCCAGCAATACATCGCGGAATGGCTTGATGTCGTCTTCCACTTGCCAGCGATACTCGGTTTCTGAAATCAGCATGCCGGCCAGAAATGCGCCTAACGCCAGCGATAAACCTGCCCGGTTGGTGAAGTAAGCCAAGCTGAGTGTGATCAGCAATACATTCAGCATGAACAACTCGGACGATTTGTGGCTGGCCACCCAATGGAACCACGGGCGCATCAGTTTTTGGCCAAGCAACAGCAGAATGCCCAACGCAATGCCCGCTTTGGCAAATGCTACCAGCAGGGTCATGAATGGATTGCCTGCGCCGCTGGCGAGTGCCGGTGTAACGATCAGCAGAGGGATAACCGCTAAATCCTGAAACAGCAACACAGCAATCATTTGTCGACCATGTTCGGATTGTAAGGCCAGTTTTTCTGCCAGCATTTTGCTGACAATGGCGGTAGATGACATGGCCAGTGCGCCACCCACCGCCAAACCGGCGGTCCATGGCAAACCTGCCAGCATCATCAGGGCGGTCGTCAGGACAATAAAACTCAGGACTTGCGACGCGCCAAACCCTAATGCGGTAGTACGGATGGCCTTTAGTTTGGCCAAGCTGAATTCAAGGCCAATGCTGAACATCAGAAAGACCACCCCGAATTCAGCCAGATCGGAGGTGTCAGGGTTGTCGGGTAGCCATGCAATGCTGTGCGGACCCAATAAAAGGCCGACCAGCAAAAAGCCGAGCATGGATGGCATATTCCAACGACGAAACAATGCGGAAACCACCACGGCAGCTGCCAGCAAAACAATAATCAGGGCGAGGGTGGAGTGCATATTTTCGTATTATGTGAGGTTATGTATAAATAAAGAGTAGGGTTTGTTGCGCGATCGTGCAAGTATCTGTTCGTTGCGTACCACGCTTGTCTTGGTTCGTTGCGTGCCACGCAAGTATCTGTTTATCGTGTTTTGCACAAGAATTGATACCAAGCCCGGACAAACATAAATTGGCACGATTTATGCCCTTGCCTGTTGTTCTGCTCTCCAGTTAGGTTAAAATGAACGATTGATGGTAGATTACAATGGCATGGACATGCAAGACAAAGAATCGGTTCCCGATGCCGACGCGGTGTTGCGTCGCGCGCGTGAGGTGTTGACGATAGAAACCGATGCGGTGGCGGCATTGGTTGATCGGTTGGGTGATCAGTTTGTGCAGGCCGTACGTTTGATATTGGCGTGTCGTGGTCGGGTGGTGGTGAGTGGAATGGGCAAGTCCGGCCATGTGGGCGGTAAAATTGCGGCAACGTTGGCCAGTACGGGAACGCCCGCATTTTTTGTCCATCCCGGTGAGGCCAGTCATGGCGATCTGGGTATGATTACCGGCGATGATGTGTGTCTGGTATTGTCCAATTCGGGCGAAAGCGCTGAATTAACCGCGATTGTGCCGTTGATCAAGCGGCGTGGCGCACGTTTGGTGGCCATGACTGGCAATCCGCGTTCAACCATGGCGCGCGAAGCCGATGTGCATCTTGATGTGAGCGTGGCGCGCGAAGCATGTCCGCTGAATTTGGCCCCCACTGCCAGTACCACCGCGGCATTGGCCATGGGCGATGCGCTGGCGATTGCGTTGCTGGATGTGCGGGGCTTTGGCTCGGAAGACTTTGCGTTCACCCATCCCGGTGGCGCGCTAGGGCGTCGTTTGCTGGTGCACGTGCGTGATGTCATGCATGCCGAAGATGAGTTGCCGATGGTGGTGCGTGAGGCGTTGCTGCCCGAGGCGCTGCTGGAAATGACCCGTAAACGGTTGGGCATGACGGCGGTGGTCGATGCGCAGCGACACATTCTAGGGATTTTTACCGATGGCGATTTGCGTCGTGTTTTGGAAAAAGCGCAGGATGTTCGCCAAATTTGCGTGGCGGATGTGATGACACCTGCTCCGCGCACCATTCTGGCCGATCAGTTGGCGGTGACAGCGGTAGAGCAAATGCAGCAATACAATGTCAATGGCTTGCTGGTGCGCAATGTGGAAGGGCAATTAGTGGGTGCGTTGAATATGCTGGATTTATTGCGTGCAGGTGTGGTGTAGTAACAGACAACGGAATGGATAGATGAATGAATGACGCACACATGCGGGCGCGGGCCGTTAAATTACTGGTGATGGATGTGGATGGTGTTTTGACAGACGGTCGACTGTATTTTGACAATAACGGGCAAGAATCCAAGGCATTTCATTCGCTGGATGGGCATGGCATGAAAATGCTGCGTAGCAGCGGGGTTGAAATGGCCATTATTACCGGGCGCACATCGGGTGTGGTCTTGCATCGCGCGCAAAATCTCGGTATTGATCCGGCTCTGGTGCATCAAGGCGCTGCCGATAAAAAACAGGCTTACGAAGCATTGATGGCGCAAGTCGGGTTGGCGCATGAACAGATCGCCTACATGGGGGATGATGTGGTGGATTTGCCGGTAATGATTCGCTGTGGACTGGCGATTTCGGTGCCGGCTGCGCCGGTTGAAGTGCAGCAACGCGCGCATTTGGTGACCACCCGTGAAGGTGGCATGGGTGCTGTGCGAGAGGCGTGCGAATTTATCATGAAAGCGCAGGGAACTTGGGCTGATATGCTGGCGCATTATCTGGCATGAATAATCGCCCGGTTTATGGTTTTGTCTTGCTGTTGCTTGCAGTAATTGCCGGGGCGAGCATTTGGCTGGATATGCTGGCGCAAACGGGTAAATTGCCAGGGGTGTTGCAGGGAACACGCAGTCCGGATTATAGGGTTAAACATTTTTTCATGAGTCGCACAGGACAACTGGGCACTGTGATTTACACGTTGTCCGCTGATAGTGCGGCACATTTTGCTGATGATGATTCATCTACTTTGGTGCTGCCGCATTTGCAAGCACAAGATGCCGTCAAGGGTAGTGTGGATATTCGGTCTGACCACGCTTGGGTGTCAAGCAAAGCCACCCAAGTTAAATTTTGGGGCCATGTGGTACTGGTGCGTGATTTGCACGATGCTAACGGTCCAATGACGCTGTATACCGATTATCTGGAGGCTTATCCCGATGCCCATATTTTGCGTACGCAATACCCGGTTCGAATCGAGAGTCAGGCGTTGCATATGACAGCGGGCGGTTTGCGGCTTAATCAAACCACCAGTCAATTATGGCTGAGCCGTCGGGTCAAAGCGCAATATCTTTCATTGCAAGGACAGCAACATCATGAAAACAGACATTGATAGACGCCTGCCTGCCAGGTTTTACGGGTTGGGTGCTGTGGCGTTGTGTACGCTGTGGCTGACCTTGTCGGGAGCGCCTGTATGGGCTGAGCAAGCCGATCGTGCCCAACCGGTGAATATCGAAGCCGATAGCGTGCAGATGGATGATTTGCACAAAACCAGCGAATATCAAGGTGATGTCATCATGCATCAGGGTACATTGGAAGTGCATGCGGACAAAGTGGCTGTGCATCAAGATAAAGCCGGTTACAACCAGGCTACCGCATGGGGAAGTCAAGTGTACTTTCGCCAAAAACCGGATAATTCCGATGAGTTTATCGAAGGTTGGGCGGATCGGGTGGATATTGATGAAGCGAACAATACGGTGTTGCTGACCGGCAATGCCCGCCTGAAAAAGGGGGCTGATATCATGACCGCCAGCAGCATGTTATACAATACCTTGACGCACCAGTTTGCTGCCAAACGCGATGCCCAGGCGATTGCGTCCGGCAAGCCGGCCCGGGTGCGCGCCGCAATTTTCCCAAAAACCACACCGGCCACGGCAAACCCCGCTGTTCCATTGACCAATAGCGTAACCTTGCCACAATCCCAGGATGCCCATGAGTGAGCTGAAAGCCGATCACCTGAAAAAAAGCTATCGCGCACGCGCAGTAGTAAAGGATGTGTCATTTACCGTCAATAGCGGAGAAGTAGTCGGCTTGCTTGGCCCGAATGGCGCAGGCAAAACCACATGTTTTTATTTGGTGGTGGGGCTGTTGGGGCTGGATGGCGGCTGCATTTGTCTGGATGGTGCTGACCTGGCGCAGGTGCCCATGCACCGGCGTGCCCGTTTGGGTTTGAGCTACTTGCCGCAAGAGGCGTCTATTTTTCGCAAAATGACGGTGGCGCAAAATATAACCGCCATTCTGGAATTAAAAAACTATACGCCAGACGAAATAGAGGCGCATTTGCAGAATCTGTTGGAAGATTTGCATATTGCACACATTGCAGATGCGCAAGCCATGAGCTTGTCGGGCGGTGAACGTCGACGCGTAGAAATTGCCCGTGCGCTGGCCATGGATCCACGCTTTATTTTGCTGGATGAACCCTTTGCGGGTATTGATCCGATTGCGGTGCTGGACATTCAGAAATTGATCCGGTTTTTAACAGAACGTGGCATTGGTGTGTTGATTACCGATCATAATGTACGGGAGACCTTGGGTATCTGTGACCGAGCCTATATTATTAATGAAGGAACGGTGCTTGCCGCCGGTTCGCCGAATGAACTGGTTGGCAATGATCGGGTACGGCAGGTCTACTTGGGTGAGCATTTTCGGCTCTGAATATCATGAAGCAAGGTTTACAACTCAAGTTTTCTCAACAACTGACGCTAACGCCGCAGTTACAGCAATCAATACGTTTGTTGCAACTGTCTACGCTTGAGCTGAATCAGGAAGTTGAATTAATGATACAAACCAACCCGTTGCTTGAACGGGTTGAGGCAGGTGGTGACGAGGGGAGCGGACCATCCGGCGAATTTGAAACCACTGCGCCAGCAGACGCCTCACTATCGGAAGAGTCGCCGAAGGTTGAATTGGCTGACTTGGAATGGGGTGATGCACCGGGTTTTGGTCAAGGCGATGACGATGATGACGGGTTTGTGATCCAGACTCCCGAAGCGGTGCCCAGCTTGCGTGATCATTTGCTGTGGCAACTGAATCTGACGCAATTGGTTGAACGTGACAGGCAGTTGGTGGCCTTGTTGATTGACGATCTGGATGAACGGGGTTACCTGACGCAATCATTGGATGATATTCATGCCATGCTGCCGCCTGAGTTGGGTGTGGCGCGTGAAGAATTGGGGATTGCACTCAAGTATCTGCAAAGTCTGGAACCGTCAGGGGTAGGCGCGATTGATCTGGCAGACTGTTTACAATTGCAGTTGCAACATATGCCGGCACAGACGCCTGGTCTCGGTTTGGCCGTGCAAATCGTGCAGCATGAGTTGACCGCTTTGGCTGCCCACGATTTTACCGGTATTAAAAAGCGTTTGCGTTGTGATGATGCGGCGCTGCGTATCGCACACGATTTGATTACCCACCTTGATCCAAGACCGGGTGAAGCGTATGGTGTTAACGATACGCGTTATATTGTGCCTGATGTGATCGTGTCTAAAGTCAAATCTCAGTGGATTGCCCGATTGAATACCGATGCCATGCCGCGTTTGCGAGTTAATCAACTGTATGCCGATATGTTGACGCGCCATCGTGATGCCGGTTCCCAACAAATGGCGGGGCAGTTGCAGGAAGCCCGTTGGATGATTAAAAACATCATGCAGCGCTTCGATACGATTTTGCGGGTAACACAGTGCATTGTTGATCGTCAGCGTCATTTCTTTGAGTATGGCGAGGTAGCCATGCGACCGCTGGTGTTGCGCGAAGTGGCCGATGCTGTTGAATTGCATGAATCTACCGTTTCGCGCGTAACAACGCAAAAATTCATGATGACGCCACGCGGTATCTTTGAACTGAAATATTTTTTTGGCAGTCATGTCAATACAGATGCCGGGGGGGCTTGCTCAGCAACGGCGATTCGTGCGTTAATCAAACAACTGGTGAGCGCGGAAGATGCCAAGAAGCCGCTGTCCGACGGACAGATCGCTGAAATGTTGGGTCAACAGGGCATCGTGGTTGCCCGACGAACCATTGCTAAATACCGCGAATCGTTGCAGATTCCGCCGGCCAGTCAGCGTAAGGCGTTATAAATTCGCCAATCGCTATCATTGCAAAATAGAAAGGATGCATTATGAACCTCACCATCACCGGACATCATCTGGACGTTACGCCAGCCATACGTGAATATGTGCTTTCCAAGCTGACGCGTGTTAAACGTCATTCTGACAACTTGATTGATATCAGCGTCATAATGACGGTCGAGAAATTGAAGCACAGTGTCGAGGCGAATGTGCACCTGAGCGGTAAGGATATTTTTGTACAGGCTGAAGATGCGGATATGTACGCCGCCATTGATAGTTTGGCTGATAAACTCGATCGTCAGATCGTCAAGCACAAGGAAAAGCAGGGCGAATCCCATCATGCTGGTGCCGGTATCAAATATCAGTCGGCAGCCGCGGAAGAATGATGCCATGAACCAGATTGCTCCCCTGTTGACGCCAGACCGTATTGTTCTGAATGTCGAGGTGGGGAGCAAGCGTCAGTTATTCGAGTGGCTGGGTGAGTTGGCCAATCGCCAGCTTGGGCTGGATGCCGGTTTGGTAATTGACAGCCTGCTGGCGCGTGAAAAACTGGGATCAACGGCATTAGGTCAAGGGGTGGCTATTCCCCATGGCCGTATCAAAAAATGCAAACAAGCGGTGGGAATATTGTTGCGTATGACGACGCCGCTTGAATTCGATGCACCGGATCACCTGCCGGTGCGCCTGCTGTTTGTATTGCTTGTGCCTGCGCAAGCCAATGATTTGCATTTGCAAATTTTGGGGGAGTTGGCGCAACTGCTAGGTGATGTTGACACACGTCATAAATTGATGACCATGACAGATTCCCTGTCTATCATGCAATGGTTGACGGGTTGGCAAGCATGGGAGACTTAATGTCAGCCGCCATTTCTGTTGCAAAAATGTTCGATGCATTGGCCGATACGCTCTCATTGGCGTGGGTTTCCGGTCAGGCCGGTGGTGATCGTTTGTTGATGAGCGATACGGTGCAAAAACCGTCGCTGGCCTTGGTCGGACATTTGAACTTTGTTCACCCGAATCGGGTGCAAGTCATGGGTTGCGCCGAGATGGATTATTTGCGTCGTTTATCGACGGATGGCTTGCTGCAGGCCGTGCAAAATCTGTTTTCAACCGAGCTGGCGGCTGTGGTGGTTTCTAATGGCGAAGAAGTGCCTGAGCCGCTGCTATCGGCTTCGATGCGTACTGAAACCCCTTTGTTTACCACGCCGGTGCCCAGCCCGGAGTTGATGTCGGTGTTGTCGCATTACCTGTCTACTGCCTTGGCCGAGACGACCAGCATGCATGGCGTGATGATGGAAGTGAATGGCATGGGGGTGATGTTGACCGGCGAGCCGGCAGTAGGTAAAAGTGAGTTGGCCATCGAGTTATTGACGCGCGGCCACCGCCTGGTGGCTGATGATGTGGTTGATCTGTACAAGGTGGCGCCAGATACGCTTAGTGCTGAATGCCCTCCCATGTTGCAAGATTTTCTGGAGGTGCGTGGACTGGGGGTGCTGAATGTGCGCATGCTGTTTGGCGAAATGGCTATCAAGCAGAAAAAAAATCTCAAGTTGATTGTGCATCTCAAGCCGTTTGATGAAACGGCTGATCAGCACCGGTTGGATATGCCAGAGAGCTCGGAAGTGATTCTGGGTGTGATTGTGCCCAAAGTGCATATTCCGGTGGCCGCCGGGCGCAACCTGGCTGTATTGGTTGAGGTCGCAACGCGCAATCATATGTTGCGTCGTCGTGGGGTGAATAGTGTAGAAGACTTGATCGCTCGTCAACGTCATCTGTTGGAACATGGACATGCCGACCAACAGTGAGTTTTCGTCTGCCCTGCAATTGGTGCTGGTGAGCGGGTTGTCCGGCTCAGGCAAGGGGGTTGCCATGCGGGTGCTGGAAGATGCCGGATATTACTGTATCGACAATTTACCTGCCGCATTGCTGGAAGACACGTTGCATGTGCTGGCCGATAACGGTGATTATCGGGTGGCGATCAGCATGGACGGGCGCACACGTGATGCATGGCGCGAGCTGCCTGAATTGATCGAACAGTTGCAGTCGCGCATGAGCGTGCGTTTGCTGTTTCTGGAAGCGAAAACCGACACCTTGGTACGTCGGTTTTCGGAAACCCGTCGCCGTCACCCACTCAGTAGCGCCAGCATGGCCTTGCCGGAAGCCATCGCGCATGAGCGGGAGTTGCTGGAGCCGATTGCAGCGATGGCTTGCCGCATGGATACCAGTGGGTTGGCGGTCAGTACGTTGCAGCATTGGGTCAAGGATTTTGTTGCAGCAGGCGCTTCGCGGTTGATTCTGCAGTTTACGTCGTTTGGTTTTAAGCACGGGATGCCGCTGGATGCGGATATGGTGTTTGACGTACGTTGTCTGCCCAATCCGCATTATGATCCGCGCTTGCGCGATTTAACCGGTCGCGATGAACCTGTCATCACCTTTTTGCAGCAAAGTGCAGACGTGGAGGACATGCTGGCCGATATTCGACGGCATGTCGAAAAATGGTTGCCTTGTTTTGTGCGCGATCACCGCGCTTATTTGACCATTGCCATTGGTTGTACCGGTGGGCAGCATCGTTCGGTATACTTGTGCGAGCAATTAGCCCGTTATTTTTCCGCAACCGGGCAAGTTCAACTGCGCCATCGTGAGCTGGGAGCCGACAAGACTTGAGCGATCCTGTAAGCTGGTCGGGCAGGCGCTGGTTGAATCATCATTTGGCCTTGCTGCGACTGGGTGACTGGTTGATGGTTCTGTTGGGATTGCTGCTGGTGGTATGGTTGATGCAGCATTTTTGGTTGACAGCACCGGCCGATCATGTGGTGGTGCGACAGGGCGGACATGTGTTTTGCCAATCCACGCTGCTGACCGATCGTGACATTCGTGTGCCTGGGCCGCTGGGGGTAACGCAAATCCAGATTCGCCACCATCGGGTGCGCGTGGTCAGTGATCCGGGACCGCGACAGTTATGCGTGCGCGAGGGCTGGATCAGTCGGGCGGGTGAGGCAGCCATTTGCTTGCCCAATCAGGTTAGTGTGGAAATTATCGGCTTGCAACGCGATTATGACAGTCTCAGTTATTGATACCACCATTCAAGACCACCGTATCGCAAAAATGGCTGCGCTGGCTATCTCGCTGATGTGGATTGAAGCCGCGTTACCGTCACCGTTGCCGGGCGTTAAGCCGGGTTTGGCGAATATCGTGACCTTGGTGGTATTGCGGCGACAGGGCCTGCGTGCGGCGGTATGGGTGTCGTTGTTGCGGGTTGCGGCGGGCAGTATGTTGCTGGGGCGATTTTTAACCCCGGGTTTTGTGTTGAGCCTGTGCGGTGCCAGCGCGTCATTATTGGTATTGGCCCTGTTGTCGTGGTTGCCGAAACGATGGTTGGGAAGCATCGGCTTGAGTGTTCCCGCCGCATTCGCACACATCGCTGTACAATTGTGGTTGGTCTCGGTGTGGCTGATGCCAGGTTTGGGTCTGTGGCCGCTGGTGCCGGGCTTTGCGCTTTTTGCGTGGCTGGGTGGTATTGTGAATGGTATGGTGGCCGAGCGACTGATGAGGGAAAACTAACATGGTAAATTCGCCGCACAGGGTAACGCTGGCGTGGACCGGTGCGTCGGGCATGCCGTATGGTGTGCGACTGATGGAACAGTTGTTGATGGCCGGCGTTCATGTGTATTTGCTGGTAACGTCTGCGGGGCGTGTGGTGGCCAAACAGGAAATGGGCCTTGAATTGCCATCACGACCCGCTGAATTGGCAGCCCTGTTGCGTGAACGCTGGGCTGATTTGCCAGGCACGCTAGAGGTGTTCGGCCGTGACGAATGGTTTGCGCCGGTGGCGTCCGGATCAAATCCGGCGGATGCTATGGTGGTTTGTCCATGCACCATGGGTTGTTTGGCGGCGATTGCTCAAGGTATGTCAGAAAATTTGATTGAGCGGGCGGCAGACGTCAGTATCAAAGAAGGCCGAAAGTTGGTATTGGTGCCCAGAGAAGCGCCTTTTTCGGTGCTGCATCTGGAAAATATGCTGCGCTTGGCGCGCATGGGGGTGGTGATGTTGCCGCCGAATCCGGGCTTTTATCATCAGCCGAAAACCATCGACGATTTGGTGGATTTTGTGGTGGCGCGTATTCTTGACCAGATTCATGTGCCGCATCAGTTGATGCCGCGCTGGAGTGAGTCGGTGTAGCGGACTGATTTGTAACAGGGCGGATGCGCTATGCGAGGCCTTTTAAATTAGCGTTAACTGCGGTGCCAATTGTTGTTTGCAGATTTGTTAGGCATACTAGCAGGTCTTCTGCTTATCTTTACTGTGTTGGGGTTGATCGGTGAGTCTGGTTTCCTGGTTTGGTTTTCGTAAAAAGGCGCTAGCCGTGTCCGAGCCTCGGGTTGTTAAACCCAAGACGCGTGAGGAGGCTATTGCCAGCATCAACCAGCAACCCATTCAGGAACAGTCTTTTGGTACAGACTTGCCGGATGCCAATATCGAAGTGACGGAAATTCAATCGCATTTTGTGCCTGGCTTGGAAGATGCTGCGATTTTGTACGCCAATGGTCGCGTTGATGACGCGGCAAACCTGTTGCACATGTTTTTGACGCAGTCACCTGAGCAAGATGAGTTGTGGCAAATGCTGTTTGATCTGTATCAGGCCAATGCCGATCAAGAAAAGTTTGAGCAACTGGCGCTTGACTATACCCTTAAACGTGAAAAATCGCCGCCTGCCTGGCGTGCTATTATCACTAAATCGCATAGTGAGTTTGCCAAAGGGGGGGCATCGTCAGGTCAGTTATTCAGCTTGCGAGGCAGGCTGGATCAAACCCAAGCGGAAAGAATCCGGTTGTTGGCGCAAGCCGCCGGTCATGCGCAAGTGCAACTCGACTTGTCAGGAATTGCCGAATTGACCCCGGAAGGATGCCACTTATTGCGGCAGGCTCTGGTTACGCTACAAAAAAAACATACGCCTTTGCAGTTGGCGAGCGGTGCTCTGATTGGATTGTTGCAACAATACATTGCCCGCCTGGATGAGCAAAATCCTGCCTGGTGGCTGTTGTTGATGCAGTTGTACCAGTTGCAGGGACGTCAGGCAGCGTTTGAAGATTTGGCCGTTGATTACGCAGTAACCTTCGAGGTATCGCCTCCATCGTGGGAAGCCGGCGCACACCAGGTGTGCGTGGCAGAAGTTGCCGGGGTGAATCCGGGCGAGGTTGCGGAACAAGACTCCGACGGATTTGCCTTGCACGGTGTATTGGGCGCCAAGGCAGCGGTAGAGCTTAGTGCTTTAAAGCGTTATGCTGCAAGTCGCGATGAACTGCTCATTGATATGAGCGATGTCTCGCGCGTTGAGTTTGCCTATGTCGGCATTTTATTGGATACCTTGTCTGGATTGGGGCGAGAGCAGCATCAAATCGCCATTACAGGCTGCAATTTCATGGTGTATGTGTTGCTGGTGGTGATGGGGGTAGACCAGATTGCATCGGTTTCCAGAAAGAAACGTTGACCCATTTTTCATCCTGTTGCCTTGCTGCTT
>DDOT01000146.1:18836-19033 GCA_002341815.1 Thiobacillus sp. UBA2487
TCAGTGTGAGGTATTTCTCAGCAACGGTCTGACGACACTTGTCCGCTCATCAATGGTTTCATGGCGGTCAACAGGCTGGCAAACAATCGTGGATTGGCTTTTTCCTGAGCAGCCAGCAAGTGTTTCATTTCCAGTCGTTGGGTCGGGGTGGCAAAGCAGGCCGGGCAATTGTCGTGAATGACCGGCAGCCCGGCTTT
>DDOT01000159.1:0-171 GCA_002341815.1 Thiobacillus sp. UBA2487
CTGTCATCCTCATGGTCCCGATGGCCTTCGTCCCAGTTATGATCACCCCGATCATCATAGCGGTCATCATGGCCCCAATATTCATCGACATGTCGCTGGTAATACGGTGCATAAACCTGACGGTACCAATTTTCGCGTACAAAATAAACCGGGCGACCACATGCATGATAA
>DDOT01000159.1:199-3535 GCA_002341815.1 Thiobacillus sp. UBA2487
GCGGCACGCGTAGATAGATTGGCTGCATTTCCCGTTCTGGCGCATAACGATCAATCACCACCGGCTGTGCGTAAACCACAGGGGGAGGCTGCATATTACCCAAATCAATTTGCCCGTAAAAACCCGGTTGTCCTACCTGTATCGAGACCCCCACATCAGCAAACACCGGTACGCTGACCAGCGACAACAGCAACAACACGGATTTTTTCATTTTTTAACTCCATTCGAATAAAGACATGCACTGTCGGTGACAGCTTACTGATTATGACACGACAGGATACAGCAAGGTTTCTGGTAACCAGCGCGAGAAACAGAGTGTTACAAACGTGATGGCATGAAACAGCGTTGACGCAAGCGCTTCTGGTTGTTGATACGTGTCTGCTACAATAGCCGCTTACAATTTGACACATGGAATATTATGTCTGTACTGATTTGCGGTTCGCTTGCCTACGATTCCATCATGGTTTTTCCGGACCATTTTTCACGCCACATTCTGCCGGAAAAAATCCACATGCTGAACGTATCATTTCTGGTGCCGGAAATGCGCCGCGAATTTGGCGGTTGTGCCGGAAATATTGCGTGGAACGTCCGTTTATTAGGCGATGACCCAATCATCATGGCCACCTGCGGTGACGATTTTTCTGCTTATGCTGATCACCTGGATCGACATCACCTCACACGCACGCACATTCGTCCCGTAACGGGCAGCTTTACCGGTCAGGCTTTCATCACCACCGATTTGGACGATAATCAAATCACGGCCTTTCACCCCGGCGCAATGGGTCACTCACACCTTAACCACGTCAATGATGCCAAGCATATCCGGCTAGGGATTGTCGCACCTGACGGACGGGATGGCATGTTGCAACATGCTGCCGAATTTCATACTGCCGGCATTCCTTTTATTTTTGACCCTGGCCAGGGCATGCCCATGTTTAGTGGTGATGAATTACTGACCTTTATTCATCAAGCGACCTATGTTACGGTAAACGATTATGAAGCCGAGCTGTTACAGGAAAAAACCGGCCAAACGTTGTCTGCCTTGGCAAAAAACGTTCAAGCCCTGATCGTAACACGTGGTGAACTCGGTTCAACCATTTTGGTTGATGGGCAAGATATTCACATACCTGCTGTCAAAGCCGACGCAGTCGTTGATCCAACCGGCTGCGGGGACGCCTATCGCGCCGGATTGATACACGGTATTCTTAATCACCTGGACTGGGAACGAACCGGACGACTGGCATCCTTGATGGGCGCGATAAAAATCGCCCATCGCGGCGGACAAAACCACGCACCGAATCTGCAAGAGATCAAGCAACGCTACCAACTGGCTTTTGGTAGCNNCCGATCTGCACCCGCCACAATGACTTTATTTCTGCCGTGGCGGGCAAGTTCGCCTATCGGACAATCGCTCACGCTTTAGAAGACAAGTTCAGATCCAGTTGCAAGGTTTCATTGCTATCCGCCGGTTTGCCGGGTTGATCGCGATTACCCTCAATGTGATCAAGATAGTCACTCGTCACATCGCCTGTCACATATTCACCATTAAAACAAGACGTATCAAATTGCGTTAACACCGGTCGAGAATAGCGCACAGCCGAAATCAATGCGTCCAGGTCTTGATAAATCAAGGCATCCGCGCCTATTTCCTGTGCTATTTCCGCATCCGTTCTACCGGTTGCCAGCAATTCCCGACGTGTTGGCATGTCAATGCCATAGACATTTGGAAAACGCACCGGTGGAGCAGCAGAGGCAAAAAACACCTTGCACGCGCCTGCATCGCGCGCCATTTGCACAATTTCCCGACTGGTTGTGCCCCGCACAATCGAGTCATCGACCAACAAGACATTTTTACCGCGGAATTCTTGCGCGATGGCATTCAATTTTTGACGTACCGACTTTTTGCGCAATGCCTGTCCCGGCATGATAAACGTGCGACCTATATACCGATTTTTGATAAAGCCTTCCCGAAACGGCAATCCCAAATCATTGGCCAATTCCATTGCGCTGGGACGACTGGTGTCGGGAATGGGAATCACCACATCGATCGTCAAATCGCGCCATTCCCGACGAACCTTCTTGGCCAATTCCTGCCCCATGCGCAAACGGGTTTCATAAACCGAAATACCATCGATTACCGAATCAGGGCGCGCCAAATAAACGTATTCAAAAATACATGGCGCATACCGCGGCTGTTCGGCACATTGCCGACTGTGCAATTGCCCGGCTTGATCAACAAATACTGCCTCGCCGGGTGCTACATCGCGTACCACTCGAAAATCCAGGGTATCAAGCGCCACGCTTTCCGATGCCAGCATATATTCCACGCCAGCCTCGGTTTGACGTTCACCAATAACCAACGGACGAATGCCGTAAGGATCGCGAAAAGCCAATAAACCATGTCCGGCGATCATGGCGACCACGGCATACGCCCCGCGACAACGCCGGTGCACCCCTGAAACCGCGTCAAATATCCGTTCCGCCGTCAAGCGAGGTCCATCGGCTTTTTCGGCAATTTCGTGCGCCAATACATTCAACAGCACTTCGGAATCAGAACCCGTATTCACATGACGCAAATCCAGACGATACAATTCTTGTTTGAGCTGTTCAGCATTGGTCAAATTGCCGTTATGTGCCAACACGATGCCAAACGGCGAATTCACATAAAATGGTTGTGCCTCAGCTGAAGACGAAGCATTGCCGGCCGTCGGATAGCGCACGTGTGCAATCCCCGCATTCCCGGACAGACTCCGCATGTTCCGCGTCCGGAAAACATCCCGCACGAGTCCATTGGCCTTGTGCATGTGAAACACATCGCCCTCGGCCGTGACAATTCCCGCCGCATCCTGCCCACGGTGTTGCAAAACCAGCAATCCGTCATATAACAACTGATTGACGGATGAATAGGCAAACACCCCGATAATGCCGCACATAAACTATTCCTGATAATTTAAATGTTGTTGAAGACTATCGGGCAATATGGCCCGATATTGCATAACCAAACCGGTAAACCACGGGATGAGGCGTGCCTGTTGCCAAACCATGGTTTGTGGCGCCGCCGTTAAGCCGGCCACCAACACGAATGCGGTCACCACTACCACACCGCGCACACCGCCCAGCAACAAGCCAAGCAAACGATTAACCGATCCCATACCTGCTGCACGTGCCGACGCTGTCAATATGACACCCACAATGCTGGTAACCAGCAATACCAAGACAAACACCACGCCATACGCCAACGCATGCCGTATCATTGCGCCGTTGGTCAATGCGTTCAACTGCTCGGCCAACACCGGCGAATAACGTCCTGCCAGGGTATAGGCTGCCACCCAAGAC
>DDOT01000184.1:0-2836 GCA_002341815.1 Thiobacillus sp. UBA2487
CCGGTGCCTGCATTAGGATTTGCGTAATTGGCGCTGGCCGATTGCGGCACGCTGGCGCCTTGTCCGCTGACAAACCCGGTCAGATTATAGTTGGATGCCGTCAGCGTGGTTGAGGTTGTGCTGTCATAGACTTTGGTAGGATTGCCAATAATGGTCGCGGTGATTTGTGCAGGCGTAATATTGGCGGCAAGCCCGGCGGGCTGGTTTAACGCGTAATTGCCCGATTGCGTACCATTTAACGTAAAACCACTGGCGGTAACCGGCAAATTATTACCCACATTGGTTGTGGCAAAATTGGCAGTAGCGCTTGTGTTCACCAGATTTACGTTACTGTTGTCACTCGCATAAACGCCACTCAACCCCGCACCGGCCATGGACAAGGTTGCCGATGTCGTGCCATCGTACGGTTTGTTATTGGCTGTCACACCCGTAATGCTGACTGGCGCCGGCGTAATATTCGCTGCCAAGGTCATGGGTTGCAAACTGTAATCACCCGCTTTGCTGCCCGAGATGGCGAAATCGCTTGCGGTTGGTGTCACAGGAAGACCACTGCCGACATTGCTCTGACTGAACGTGCCTGTATTGCTGTTAACGCTGAGCGTCACATTACCGGTATCGGCAGCAATAACACCTGCGAGGGCGGCAGCACCGGTTGCCAATGTTGCACTGGGTGTTGTGTCATATACTTTGTTATTGGCCGATACGCCGGTAATAAACAGGGGGGCCTGCGTAATAGTACCCGGGCCTGTCGCAGAGGTGGCTAACACATAATTGGATAAGTTGGTACTGCCGGTGGGTGTATACGCCGATGGCGTTAATGTTGCGGTCATGCCGATGTTGGTACCCACGTCAGCCTGGGCATAGTTAATGAGCGCCGACGGGTTGATCGTCGCACTTTGGCTGTTGATGAATCCGCTGATCGTATAGTTCGATGACGCCAATGCGGCTGTGGTTGTGCCATTGTACACTTTGGTCGGATTCCCCACGATGGAAACCGAAAGTGACAGCGGTGTGATGGTGCCTGTGCCGTAAGCGGCAGTGGGCAGGGTGTAATTGTTGAGGTTGGTACCGGCTGCCGGGCTGAAATCTGACGGACTGAGTGTGGCGCTGACGCTCTCGGTGCCGGCGTTGGGCGAGGAATAGGTGCCGACGGTTTGGGTTACCGTGGCGCCATCGCTGCCAACGAGGCCGGTCAGGGAAAAGTTGGACGGGGTCAGCTNNTGGCGCCATCACTCCCCTTAAATCCTGTCAAATTAAAATTGGACGACGTCAGTGTGGCGACAGTCGTGCCGTCATACGGCTTGGTCGGGTTACCAACAATGCTGGCATCGATCGGATTGATGCCAACAGTTGCCTTGGTGATGGTACCCGCTCCGGTAATCACCGTGGGCAGAACATAGTTGGACAACAGCGTTGAGCCAATCGCGCTGAAATTGGCAGTGCTGACGTTGGCGGTAACCGTTTCGCTACCGGCATTGGCCGAGGCATAGGTGCCGTTTGTTTGGCTGACGCTGGCGCCTTCTCCACTGACAAACCCGCTCAAGGCATAATTGCTGGTAGTCAAACTGGCGTTGGTTGTGCCGTCATACGACTTGGTCGGGTTATTAGTGATGCTACCCGTAATGGTAACCGGAGTAATGCTGCCAACACCTTTTTTACCGATGACCGTGGCCGGAAATGTGTAATTGGACATCAGCGTGCCGCTAGTCGGTGTAAAATCCGACACCGCCAAGTTCACCGTGATGGTATTGGCTGTTGCTACATCTTTGGTGTTGTATGCGGCCAACGCGTTCTGGTTGATGTTCGCGTTCTGCCCGGATGCAAATCCGCTGATGCTGAAATCGGCCGCGGGTACCACTGCGGTGGTCGTGCCGTTATAGGGTTTGGTCGGATCACCGCTGAAGGAGATGGTCAGCGGTGCCGGCGTGATGTTGGCGGACAGCCCGGACGGCTGGGCAATGGTATAGTTACCTGCTTGCCCGCCGGTCAGCGCAAAACCGCTGGCCGCAACCGCCAGGGTGTTGCCGACGTTCGATTGACTGAACGTGCCGGTTGCAGTGCCCGTCACCAGTTGCACTTGGGTGCTGTCTGCGGCAATGACACCATTCAAGGCGGCACTGCCCGTGGTCAAACTATCTGCGGTAGTGCCGTCATAAACTTTGTTGTTGGCGGTTACACCGCTCACCGTCAATGCTTTGGGCGTAATGCTGGCGGTTAGTCCGCTGATGGGGGTCAGTGTGTAATTGCTGGCCGCACTGCCTGACAACGAAAAGCCGCTCGCCGTCACCGTCAGGTTATTGCCAACACCGGCTTGCGAAAAAGCGCCGGTTGCCCCGCCTGAATTCAAGCTCACATTGGCGCTATCGCCACTAATCACCCCATACATACCCGCACTGGACACATTTAACGTATCGACTGACGTTCCATCGTAAACTTTGTTGGTTGCCAGTACACCGGTGATTTCAACCGGCGCCTTGTTGATGGTACCTGCGCCATTGGCCGTGGTTGGCAACACGTAATTGGATAACTGTGTGCCTGCCCCTGCCACAAAATTGGTGCTGGTGAAGCTAGCATTGACGGCTTGCGAACCCGCATTGCTGCCTGCGTAGGCCACCGAACTCGGCTGATTAACCGTGATAGATTGTCCGGGAACCACGCCATTAATCTGATAATCAGCACTGCTCAACGTGGCGGTGGGGGTTCCATCGTAGGTTTTGGTCGGATCGTTAATGATGAGCGCGGTTAATGTTTTTGGCGTAATACTGCCCACACTGTTGGTAATGGCAGCGCCGGATACACCATAACCGTAGACCGGAATACCGGCACTGGTTTGCGC
>DDOT01000184.1:2890-8572 GCA_002341815.1 Thiobacillus sp. UBA2487
TCAGCGTGTCGCCGTTGATCAAACCACTCACCGTCAGGTTGGCCACCGGGATGGCCGCGCTGGTGGTGGCGTCATAGGTTTTGCTGACCGTGCCGTTCAATGCCGAGACGGCGACTGACGGTGCGACCGAGTAAAGAAAGCCGTTGCCGCTTGCCGCCGGCGCCGTTTGATATGGCGCATTGTACTGAATAAAATTCGGCGTCAAACCACCGGTGGTATCTTGCGCCGGATTGGTGGAATACACCCACCAGTGACCGCCACCAGTGCTGGCCAGGGCGTTGGCTCCCGCGCTGTTGATAAAATTGCCGCTGCTGTCCAAGGTTAGATTGGCAGATGACGTCCAGTTAATGGCGCTCTGCAAATAAATGTTACCGGATGCACTCTGAGTGACGTTGGTGCCACCATTCAGGCTAGTATCAATCGCGGTTGCTGCGCTACTGTTGATGGTTAAATCGGTGGGATCCAACAACCAAGTACCGGATTTACCATGCGCTGCACCGGCGTTGATTTGTGCGCCCGCTGCCACATTCACGGCAGCGCCTGACGTTTCGATATTGCCGCCGTTACCACCGTTTGGCGCCGTGGCATCCAGCGTACCGCCAACAGTCACCGTCCCGTTTTGTGCACCGGCCAGCAGTTGAATCACCCCATTCTTGTTGCCAATGGTCTGCGCTTCTACCAAGCCGGTGTTATTGACCACACTGCTCATCAAACTGCTGGCTGCACCAGCCGACAAAATCACCGTGCCGCCATCTGCACGGATAATGCCACCGTTTTGCGCCAACGCTTGCAGGGTATTGGCATCCACCTGCAAGTGCAACAGGCTGTTATCGGCAAACGTCAGTGTAACGGTACTGCCGGCACCCAGCGCTGCTGTGCCTGATTGCGCAGTAATGGTGCCGGCATTGCTGACCGTATTACCGATCAACGCAATATATTGACCGTTCAGGCTGCCCTGATTAACCACGCTGCCAGTACCGTTGCCGGAAAAACGTACCGTATTGCCGCTAGTATTGATGGTTGACAAGGTGGATGCCACCAAGCCTCCCACATTCACTTGGGCACCTTGTCCAAACAGGATACCGTTTGGATCAAGCAGCCACACTTGTCCATTGGCATTCAAATGACCCAAAATTTGCGTGCCATTGGTCGAAAAAATACGGTTGACCGCGACCGCTGTGGCCGATGGTTGCACGAAATTAACGGTTTCCGTCGGTGCAATATTGAAGCCGGACCAATTGATCGACACATTGCTGCTGTTTTGTTGAATGGTCGTCGTATTACCCATTTGGCTGATATTGGCCGACCCCGCTGTCACCACCCCACCTATCGGTGCCGCATGCGCGACCCCGAGCGTCAGCAGTGCGGCGACCAATGCTCGGGCTGACGATTTGCCGCGCCCTTTGGCGGTTTCCGCCACTGCCACCCAACTTTGCGTCGCAACATTCCACACCAGACGATAGATACGGTTCAACGCAGCGTGACGTTTCATGAGAATACCCCTTATATTGTTCCAGCAGCCTTAACCGATATTTTTCACCATTAAAACAGAAACCCGTCATCCCGTGAACATCGGCAACACTACTTTACATTTAGCCGGCGATTATCTTGTTATGTTATTTTTGACAAACGTGCAGCGGCAACCGCAACGTGAAGCACGCACCGCCCGCATGGCTGTTGTGCGCGCTGACTTGCCCTTGGTGTTTGCTCATCACCAGCCACACAAAATACAGGCCAAGACCCACACCGGCGGCAACGTTTGAGCGAGCGCCTTGTTGATATCTGCCGAACAGGTTGGGCAATACATCGGGCGCAATGCCCGAACCGCTGTCTGTTATTTCTATGACAAGCTGGTCATCCTGTTCTGCGGCACTGATGGTGATTTTTCCTTCCTCTGGCGTATAACGCAGGGCATTGCTGAGAATGTTTAGTATCGCACGTTCCAGCATGGGCGCATCACCACACACCCAAACCGGTTCATCCGGCCATGCCCGCACCAATTGCACACGCTGCTGTTGTGCAGCGTCATACATTAAATCGACAGCCTGTTCCAAAACCGCCAGCACATCCAACTCGGCAAATTGCCCGACATCCAGCGCTTCGGCGCGTCCGACCGCAATAAAATTTTGCGCCAGTTCATGCGCGTGTTGCAGTTGTGTGCGCAAACGCTTCATTTGCAGATGATCCGGCTGTTCAGCTTGTAAAAGCTGAACAGCACTGGCCAGCGGCACACGAATATCATGTGAAATAAATGCCAGCATATCTTCGCGTTGTTGTTGCACCCGTTGTAACTGCTGTTGCGCCGCCTGCACGGTTGTCAAGCGTTGTTCAAATCCCATACGTTTGGGTACGGCATACCCGGTTTGCCGCGACAACACGGCCAATTCCGCATCCAAATGACGACGTGCTGCTTCCAGACGCAACCAACCCCACACCGGATAAGCCAGCACCCCGGCCAGCAGGGCCCCTGACACCGGCACGATAACGTGTGTAACAAAGGCTTGCACCGGCAACAACACCAAACACAGCACCCACAACACGCTAATCAACAAACCCGGCAATGGCATCAATCTGGGCAACCACAACAGGGGTATCCCCGCCAGCAGGGCATTAATAAGGGTGCTGTTCAGTACCCCCATTTTTTGCAGGGTGGCATGATCGCGCAAATCAATCAGTACATTAGCCAAAATCTCCACCCCGGGCATGGGTGAGCCTTGTGTGGTGGCTGGTGTGGCAATAAAATCACCCATTCCCGCTGCGGTTGCGCCCAACAACACCAGTTTGCCTTGCAAAATCCTCGCTGAATCGGGGTGCTCCAAAAGTCGGGCGGCTGATACGGTGGGGATTTTTCCGGCATGCCCGACAAAATTCAACCACCGTTGCCCGGTTGCTACCAAGGCTGGCAACCGTCCTGTACCCATGGCCGGCGGAACCATAACGGGGCTCGGCGCAGACATTGGGCGCAACGGCCAAGCAATTGCCGGCGGGTTGTTCGGTTCAGCCTGCACGTGTTGCAGCATCACCTGCGCCAGCGTCGGCCAGCGTGGCATGCCGAGTCCTTCCCATAAATACACCGAACGCCCTACCCCGTCCGCATCGGTTACCACGCCCACACGCCCAAGTCCTGCGGCTGCATCGGCAAGTTCCGCGACAGGTGGCAACACAATTGCCCCACCTTGCGCGGTTTTCAGCTCAATCACCACCGGCAACACCACCTTGCCACACTCCTTGATGGCGCGCTGCAAGGCAACATTGGCATCCGGAGGGGCCTGCGGGTCATTTTCGGCAAACGCGACATCGACGCCCACCGCGCGTGGATGGCCATGGCAAATCGCATCCAGCAAGCGCGCATCCAAATCGCGCGACCACGGCCAGCGCCCATAACGTGCCAGACTGGACTGATCGATCGCCACGATTTCTACGCCTTGNNATGTGGCGCAACCCGCCACCCCCAATCAAACAAGACCAGATCGATCCGTTGCAAAGCCCCGCTCAGGGTAATCAAGCTTGCCGTCATCACCAACAGCACCGCCAACACCGTGACCTGCCAGCCTACGGGTTTTATTTTCAACCACGGCGTCATGTCCGCCTACAAGAATGGAATCAGAGGCGTGAGCACCCATAGCAACTCGTACGGCCTGGGCGCCTCCAACTTTTGAATGGCAAGCGGCCCCGCAGTGCCATCGCCGGTATCAATTTGTGCCACACCCAAATAGTAGGTTCCACTACCCGGATATGCGATGCTGAATTGCCCGGACGCGCTGTTAAGATTCGTGACTATTGGTTGTTTCATGTCTGGATCACGGGCCAGACTAATGCGGTAAATGTTGCCGTCCTGCGGGGCCGGCAACGCACCAAACAGCACATTTCCTTTGAATTGCAGTACATTTTTTGACAGATCTGGTGCATCGGGCGCCGCTTTATAGACAAATTTGGTTGCCTGCCCCCAAGGGCCTGGTTGTTGGTCTATGCTGGACACCCGCCAGAACAACGCCCCTTCCGGTAAATCGTGGACAGGGGTCCAAGTGGTAGATTGCGTTTGTTGATCTACGAGCAGTTGTTGAAAATCAGCGTCTCTGGCAACCTGAATATGACTGGCACCCACATTCAACACAGCAGACCATGTAAACGCCGGGCGTGCCGTGCGCACAACTTGATCGGGCGCAGGATAGGTTTTGATGGGAGGAAACGGTCGAGCCAATACCGAGAAGTCATGTTTTGCATCATAGCCTTGCAAACCTTGCTCATCCACGCCGCGCACATGCAACACATAATTTCCGTTTGGCAAGTCTGCTATCGCCAGCACACCATTGTCAATCTGCTTGCCCATTAACTCTGTGTCAGGCCGCTCTGCCGCATATAGTTCGGCATACAGCGCTTGTGCATGGTCAAGCACCGGCAGGGTAATATGCAGAGGAAACTGTTCAAATTGCCCGGGTATCTGGCTTAAATCAGGTGCGGGCAATAATTGAACCGCTTTACCGGGTGGTTGATTTCCATGCGCCACCGCCCCCATGCCTTTGGCCACCACCACACGTTGCCCGCCTGCAGACAGATCGACACGCCCGTCCAGCGTTTCGTCTTGTGCGTCGCCATCCGAAGCCGCTGCGCGAAAATCGGTGCCGCGTACCACTGCTTGGGCGGTGGGCGTTATAACGCGCAAGTACTGGTCAGATCGATGTTGCGGGTTGTCTTCAATATGCACTCGCCCGTTTTGCAACTGCAATCGTGTATCGGCCATTGCGCCACCGGCATATTCCGCCAGTCGATCCAATTGCAAAACCGTGTCAGCTTGCAAGCGCACAGCACTGCCATTGGCAAGCACCAGCATGGCAAAGCCATTGTGCCCGGTTTTTATTTCTGCGCCCGCTGGCAATACGTCGCCTTGGCGCCCCGCCTGCCACGCGGCTTGTACACCAACCCGGTAAGCCACTGCCCCGGTCACTGATTGCAACGTGACCTTGCCTGCGGTCTGGCGCAATAGATTGGCCGGTATGCGCAATCGGGTGCCCGGTGGAATTGCCCGTGGATTCGCCACCCGATTCAAGCGCTGGATGGCTGGCCAATTTTGCTGCGGGTGTTTTACGTAGCGCAAGGACACCCCAATGATGGTGTCGCCGGGTTGCACGACATACATCCAATCAGGAAGTTGAGATGATGCTGAATCGACTGTCGCACCATATCCACACAACGGTGCAATGCCCAACCACACAGCGAAAAACAATTTTTTCATATTATTCAACCTGTTCCAGTCGATATCCCAAACCATAAATCGACAACAACCGCCATCCGGCTTCAGGTCGCAGGTTGAGCTTGCTGCGTAAATGACTGATATGCACATCCAACGAGCGTGAGTTGATCTGTGCGCCAATTCCCCACACCACATGCACCAGGTGATCGCGAGTGACCAATCCTCCCACATGCTTGAACAACTGCATGGCGAGCAAGCTTTCTTGTTGGGTCAAACTCACACGCCGTTGCGCAATTGTGATTTCGCCTCGCCCAAAATCAACCGTCATGTCTCCCCAATGCCGGACTGACTCATCTGTCTGAAACCCTTTACGCCGCAAAACAGCCCGAATACGCGCCAATACAATGCTTGGTGCCGCAGGCTTTACGATATAGTCGTCAGCTCCTGCCTCCAACATGGCGACGATGTCCTGCTCTTGATCACACCCGGTT
>DDOT01000049.1 GCA_002341815.1 Thiobacillus sp. UBA2487
ACCATGCGTCTATTTGCCGCAGGCTGCTTTCGTGCGAAGATGGCAAACTATTGATTGCTGTTCACTCATCCATGGAGCCTGCCATGCGCCTTATTTCAGCCCTGTTGTTTACCAGCTTGTTCACCTGCCTGCCAACTTATGCCGGTAACATTGAGGTCAGCCATGCGTGGTTGCGTCTGCCGATGCCCGGTCAACCAGTGGCGGCTGCCTACCTGACCATCACCAGCCAGCAAGATGCAACGCTTGTCTCGGCCAGTTCACCCGCTGCAGGCGAGACGCAAATTCACGACATGCGCATTGATTCAGCCGGCGTTATGCACATGCAGGCCATTCCAAAACTCAATCTGCCTGCCCATCAAGCCGTATCCCTGGCGCCCGGTGGCAAGCACATCATGCTGATGAATCTGAAGCAAACCTTCCATGTCGGTGAACACGTGCCGCTGGTATTGGATATTGAAACTACCGAGCACGCCACAGCGCATATTCCCGTAGACCTGGAGGTACGCGAGGCCGGTCATTGAAAAAACATGGGGGCAATCGCCCCCATAATCGTATCCAATGTCAGCCGAATGTTTATCTTCCTGCCGCCATACTGCACGTGCACACGGATCAATGTCCCTTGGGCAACTCGCCTTTAAAACGGTAGTGCGTGCCGCAATACGGACAACTGGCTTCACCGGTGCGGGTGATATCCAAAAACACGCGTGGATGCGAGTTCCACGCTTGCATGGCGGGGGTTGGGCAATGCAACGGCAAATCGGCTGCGGTAACGTACTGAATTTGCGCTTGGGGTGCGGTGTGGGTCATAAATCACCTTCAGATATGGGTCAACCAGTCGTGATGACCGGCATGGCGGCCATGCACACAGTCAAAGTATAAGGCTTGCAGACGTTCAGTGATCGGTCCGCGTTGGCCGCTGCCAATGGCGCGGTTATCCAACTCGCGAATTGGTGTCACTTCAGCGGCTGTGCCCGTAAAAAACGCTTCATCCGCACTGTAAACCTCATCCCGGGTGATGCGCTTTTCAACCACCGGCAAACCGATTTCCTGCGCCAGCGTGATAATACTGTCGCGCGTAATTCCTTCCAGCGCCGACGTCAAATCCGGGGTATACAGTTTGCCGTTGCGCACAATAAACACATTTTCACCGGAGCCTTCGGCCACAAAACCGTCCACATCCAGCAGCAAGGCTTCTTGATAGCCGTCTTGTGCGGCTTCTTGATGCGCCAGTATGGAATTCATGTAGTTACCGTTCGCTTTGGCCTTGCACATGGTGATGTTGACATGGTGACGGGCGAAAGACGATGTTTTCACGCGAATGCCGCGTTCGATGGCCTCGGCACCCATGTAGGCGCCCCATGTCCAGGCTGCCACAATGACATGTACAGACAAGGCTTTGGCCGAAATACCCATTGCCTCGGGACCATAAAATGCCATGGGTCGCAAATAAGCCGATTCGAGCTGATTATCGCGCACGGCTGCCAACTGCGCGGCCATCAAGGTATCGCGGTCGTATGGCAGTTTCATACCCAGAATATGCGCCGAACGCAACAATCGGTCCGTATGCTCGCGCAAACGGAAAATAGCGGTTCCTTGTTCAGTTTTATACGCACGCACGCCTTCAAACACGCCCATTCCATAATGCAAGGTATGGGTCAGTACATGGGTGGTGGCATCGCGCCAGGGTACCATTGCCCCATCGTACCAAATCACCCCATCCCGATCAGCCATCGACATCGTGTCACTCCATTCTGTGGATCTATTCAATTAGCAAACGTAGATTGTAACCCAAATCATGCAGACGCGTCAGCGCACATCAACCGGCTCCACAACCCCAGCACGGCGTTAACCAACGGTTGTACTTCTTCAACCGGTACCTGTGCTTGATCTGCACCTTTCAGGCGCAACGCATGCTGACGGTGCCAATAGGTCTGCCAGGCGGCGCCCACTGCCCCTGCAGCCTGCTCCTCCAATAAACCATACCGGGCAGCGCGCGCCAGCAAGGCCACACACCCCACATTATCCATTAACGCCGGATAATGAGCACTCCAACGCAGCACCAAATATTGCACCATAAACTCGACATCCAGCATGCCGCCGGGATCATGTTTAAGGTCAAACAGACCTGAATGGTTGGGATGCGCCTGGTGAATGCGTTGACGCATCTCCAGCACATCGCTCAATAATGATCCGGCCGGCCGTGCCAACTGCAATGCCTCGCGCCTGATTTCATCAAATTGCGTCCCGATACGCGCATCGCCCGCCACAAAACGGGCCCGTGTAATGGCTTGGTGCTCCCATGTCCAGGCGTGCGCCATCTGATAGTCACGAAATGCCGCTACGTTACTCACCAACAAACCGGAAGCCCCATCCGGTCGCAAGCGCAAATCGGCATCATACAAAATACCGGCGGGTGTAAATGCTGTCAACCAAGAGATGATACGTTGCGCCAAGCGGGCGTACCATTCGCCGGCGTCGGGCGTTGTATCGTCATACAAAAAAACCATATCCAAATCAGATGCATACCCCAGCTCTTGTGCGCCAAGCTTGCCATAACCGATTATCGCAAAGCGCACTGTCGCGTCATGCTGACCGGGCACACGTGCCCAAGCCAACGGCAACACCGCTTGCAAAATCACCTCTGCCAGTTTGGTCAACCCATGGGCCAACGTCTGTAAAGGCAGTCTGCCTGCCAAATCCAGCACTAAAAAACGAAATAACTGTCGGTGCCGAAAATGACGCAGCACATCCATTTGACGTTCAACGTCGCCATTGGCGTGTGCCAATTCTTGCGCCAACGCGTGCGCAAATACCGTCGGATCGAATTCCTGCCACAACCCCGCATCGTCGATCAATTCATCCAGCAAAATCGGATTTGCCGTCAAATAAGCTGCGGCCCACGCACTGGAAGCGCACAGCTCAACCATTTTTTTCAAGGTGACCGGATGTTCTTCCATCAATGCCAAATAAGCACCCCGCCCAGCCACCGTTTCCAACAAATCCAACGCCCGTCCCAGATTTTGGTCGGCATCAGCATAACCACCGGCGGCCGGCAATATCATGGCGGCCAATTTATCAAACCGCGCACGACTGCGTTCCGGCAGATTGGTATAGCGCCCTGCGCGGCGCATCTGCGTCAATCGGGCCAACACCGCAGTCGGGTCGGCATAACCGGCAGATGCCAATTGCACCCGCGCGTCCGTATCTTCCAGCAAGCCCAGCCACAGCGCCCGCCATGCGTCCACATCATCGGCTTCGCCCTGGCTGGCAAACACTTGAGCAAAACAATAGCTCACCTGACTGCGTAACGCATCCAGCGCCTGCAAAAAAACCGGTTCGTCCGCAAACCCCATCGACCGAGCAATCTGTTGCCGGTCTTGTGCCTGATTCGGCAACATTTGGGTTTGCATATCGTCCAGATACTGCAGGCGATGCTCAAGGTTGCGCAAAAAAACATACGCCCGCTGCAAGCAATCAACCTGTTCTGCTTGCAACAAACCGCGCACCTGCAAGCCATCAAGCACCTCGCGCGTGGCGCGAATTTGCAGCGCAGCATCTTGTCCACCGCGTATCAGTTGAAAAACCTGGGCAATAAACTCGATTTCCCGAATGCCGCCCGGCCCCAATTTGATGTTGCCGGCACGGTCGCGCCGCGTCACCTCGCGACGAATCTGCGCATGCAAATCGCGCAATGCCGAAATCGCGCCAAAATCAAGGTATTTTCGGTACACAAATGGCCGGATAATCCCGGCCAGCTCATCCAGCCGATTGCCGGTCAACGCCCGCCCTTTAATCCAGGCATAGCGCTCCCATTCACGCCCATGCGCCACCAGATAGTCTTCCAGCGCAGCATAGCTGATGGCCAATGGTCCCGCATCGCCCCACGGACGCAAGCGCGCATCCACCCGAAATACAAATCCATCCGCCGTGACCTCAGCCAACGCACGAGCCAGTCGTTGCGCCAGCGTAGCAAAGTATTGGTGATGGGTCACCGGTCGCGGTCCGCTGGTTTCACCGTCTTCGATGTACAGGTACACCAGATCGATATCAGAAGACACATTCAATTCACCGCCACCCAGCTTGCCCATGCCCACCACAGTCAGTTCAATGGGTTGGCCGGTTGCCGTTTCAACCGGTTGACCGTGAATCACCGCCAGCCAACGGTTATGCCATCGCAAGGCATACTGCACACATACCTCGGCCAGCGCCGTGCATCCGGCCATTACCTCATCCAGCGCACCGCCTTGCGCCAAATCGCGCACCATCAGTTGCGCCATCACCTGCTGACGCAAACGACGCAACGCCCGCGCCAATAACTCAGGGGTGTTGCAATCCTGCACATCAAGCCAAGCCAACATTTCGGCGGCCTGCCACGGGCTATCGCCACGCTCGCGCAATCGCTGATAAAAACCGGCATCCGCGTCACACAAGCGGCGCAAGTATCGGGAAAAACCTAGCGCATTCTCAACTTGTTCAAACCAATGCATACAACCGCCCCGCCCTACGGGCACTAATTTGGCTTTCGGACATGCTCAATTCTAAAATACCGGCTCTTGCGGCAGATCGATTTAAATTAACACCTATCATAGACCAGCCAGCAACACATCCACTCCACCCGGCGGCTGAATGGCGGCAGCAGGTAACTGTTCGTCAGCTTGCCAACGGGCAATCGCCGTTTGTTTACCTGCGCCGTTTACCAAAAAAACCACTTCGCGTGCATCCGACAAACGACTGGCGGTCAAACTGACCCGTTCAGCGGGTGGCTTGGGCGCATCATGCACGGCAAGCGTTGGTAAACCGTCGGCTTCCCATGGGTGGTCGGGAAACAAGCTGGCGGTGTGTCCATCTTCACCCAACCCCAGCAACACCAAATCAAACGTACCCACGCCCGCCAACTGCTCGGCATACGCCGCTGCGCCAGCAACAGCTCCCAATTCGGCGGGGATGGGGTGCCAGTTCGCCACAGGCAAGTTGCTTGCACCAAGACGCATGGCGGGTTTCATCTCGGGCTGTCCGGCGCACGCGAGCGGTGCGGCAACTGCAGTTAACCACACGTTTTCTATCATCTGGCTGTTACGCTCGGGGTGGATTGCCGGCAAGCAGCGTTCGTCGCCCAGCCATATCTGCCAAGCACGCAGGTCCGGTTGCGCTGCCAGCAATGCCTGATACAAAGCTCGCGGCGTGCTGCCGCCGGCCAATACCAGAACAAACCGTCCGCGTGCCGCCAGTGCCCGGCGCGCTGCCGA
>DDOT01000007.1:0-175 GCA_002341815.1 Thiobacillus sp. UBA2487
GTGCGCGTATAACGGTGGTTTAACCCGATTTTCATGAATTCGCTTGATGAAATGCAAGGCACGTCGCACGCAAGGATTATTTTCTGTCGGGACGTGCCAAACAACAAATCTGACAAGCGGCGCAACGCGGCAGTTCGGCCGCCAAACCTCGTCCCGTCCGGGTTACAACCCAATC
>DDOT01000007.1:247-16088 GCA_002341815.1 Thiobacillus sp. UBA2487
GACTCGCGATCATCGCGATTTTGTCCGCTTTGTTCTTCGTCGAGGCATTAATCCGCGCTTTCTTGGTGTGCACACGCTGCTGCTGAGGGTCTGTTTGTCTGATCATCCGGTTTTTCGCAAGCGCTAACCCATTGTCATCATTTATCTTTTCGTCCCGGATCCCTTGACGATGGTTTTTTTCTTGTCTATAGTGGGAGTGCGTGGTGAATTGTGGTAAATTGTGGGGAAATTGGGGTCAGAGATAGGGCTATGTTTAGAGGGGCGCAGACATTAAGTTTGGATAGCAAGGGGCGGCTGATGCTGCCGGCACGCTATCGAGATGCGCTGGTGCCTCCCGACGATAACCGGGTGGTGGTAACTGCCGATCCCAGTCGCTGCTTATTGCTGTTTCCTTTGGCTGCGTGGGAGCCCATTGAGCAAAAATTGAATGCGTTGTCAAGTTTCGATCCGCGTACCCGCAGTTTGCAGCGTTTGCTGGTGGGCAATGCCGCCGACCTTGAGCTGGATGCCAGCGGGCGGATTTTGTTGACCGCCAATTTGCGCAAATTTGCCGATTTGGATAAAAGCGTGGTGATGGTGGGGCAAGGAAACAAATTCGAGTTGTGGAATGAAGAACGCTGGCAGCAGCAAATGGATGCTGCGTTGGATTTTGTGAGCGCCGGCATGCCCGATGAGTTGGCCGGTTTCAGTTTGTGAGTGAGCGCGGACAACATACCACCGTTTTGTTGCATGAAGCAGTGCAGGCGCTAAATGTGCGTGCGCAAGGGGTATATGCCGATTTGACTTTTGGTCGGGGTGGTCATAGTCGTCTGATTCTTGACCGGTTGGGTGAGCAGGGACGATTGATTGCGTTTGATCGCGATGCCACGGCCGCGCAAGTTGGAGCGGCCTGGCAAGACCCGCGGTTTGTGATGGTGCATAGCGAATTTGCCGGTTTTGATGGGGTGATGAGCCGATTGGGTGTGTCGCAACTGGATGGTGTGTTGATGGATTTGGGCGTGTCGTCCCCACAGTTGGATGATGCGGAGCGAGGGTTTAGTTTTCGGTTTGATGCACCGCTGGATATGCGGATGAATCAAACCATCGGTATGACTGCGGCCCAATGGCTGGCAGTGGCGGATGAGCAGGAATTGAAAGAGGTGATTCGCGATTATGGAGAAGAGCGGCATGCTAAAGCGATTGCAAGAGCGATTGTCGCGCACCGGGCGAGTGCGCCGCTGGCAAGCACCATGCAGCTTGCGCGCCTTGTCGCGTCCGTCGTGCCTGGTCGTGAGGTCGGGCAAAATCCGGCAACCCGGACGTTCCAGGCTATACGGATTTACCTCAATCGCGAAATTGAGGAGTTGCAGGTAACGTTGCCTCAGGTGGCTGACCGTTTGGCAGCGTCAGGCAGGTTGGTGGTGATCAGCTTTCATTCCCTGGAAGATCGGGTGGTGAAACGATTTATGCGTGAGCGCTCCAGTCCGCCGGTATTGCCAGCCAGATTGCCGATCAGGGCGAGTGAGATTCCATCGCCCAAAATGCGGTTGGTGGGGCGGGCGGTGCGGCCTGGTGCAGAGGAAATAGCAGGTAATCCGCGTGCACGCAGTGCGGTGATGCGGGTGTTGGAGGCTTTGTAATGCGAATTCGGTTGGGTTTGCTAATGGTGGTGGTGGCTTGTGCGTTGTTGGTGGTGAAAGGCCAGCAACAAGCGCGCACGGCATTTATCGCCCTGCAGCAGGCCCAGCAGCAGCAGCGCCAACTTGAGGAAGAGTGGGGCCGTCTGCAATTGGAACAAAGCACGTGGGGCATGCATGCCCGTGTTGGTCAGTTGGCGGTGGATCAGTTGGGTATGCAGATGCCGACTGCTGCTCAAGAACATGTGTTGTTCGACAAATCAGTCGGGACGCAGCCGTGATGACCTATCAGGGGCGCTCTGCCCCCCATTTATTGAATATACATCTCAAGCAGTGGCGCAGTTCATTGATTTTGGTGCTTTTGTTATGCTGGCTGGGGGGAATGATAGGGCGGGCAGCGTATCTGCAAGGGCTGCGGCACAGTTTTCTGCAGCACAAGGCTGATGCCATGTCGAGTCGCGTGGTGGTGATGCCCGCACACCGGGGCATGATCATGGACCGCAACGGCTTGCCGTTGGCCGTTAGTACACCGGTAGAATCATTGTGGTGCAATCCGGAATCCGTCGATGCTACCCCAGCCCAGATTCGCGATTTGTCACGTATTCTGCAGATGAGCGAAGCGGATGTGCGAGATAAACTGGCCGACCATGGCCATGAGTTCGTTTACATCAAACGTCGTCTACCCCCTGAACAAGCCGCAGCGGTAACCCGATTGGATATACAGGGTTTGTCGTTGCAACGCGAGTATCGTCGCTATTATCCGGCAGGCGAATCGACCGCTGCGTTGATCGGTATCACGGGGGTAAACGACAATGGTCAGGAAGGTCTGGAACTGGCCTGGCAAAATGTGCTGGGTGGCAAGCCGGGCAGTCAGCGTGTACTGGAAGATCGTCACGGCAACATCATTGAGGACTTGCAAAGCATCATGAGCCCGCGCCCCGGGCAGGATGTCGCGTTGTCACTCGACATGCGTTTGCAGTATTTGGCAACCCGTGAACTTGAGCAGGCGGTGGCACAAAACAAAGCACGCGATGGTGCGATTGTGGTGCTGGATGCCAAAACCGGCGAAGTGCTGGCGTTGGCGAATGCACCGTCATTCAATCCCAATAATCTGGCTGGCGTAAAGCCGTGGATGATGCGTAACCGTGTGGTAGCTGACCAGTATGAGCCTGGTTCGGTCATGAAACCGTTTACGGTGACTGCGGCACTGGATACCGGACGCTATACACCAGCCACGATGATTGATACTGAAAACGGTAGCTGGCGAATCGGCACGGCGACCATTCATGACGCAGAACCGGCACGTGTGCTGTCTGTGGCCCAGGTTATCCAAAAATCGAGCAATATCGGTGCCTCAAAAATTGCATTGTCGCTCGATCCGCAGTACATGTGGGACAAGTTGCACGATTGCGGATTTGGCAGTCAACCCATCGACGCATACCCTGGTACAGCCAGCGGGGATTTACGGCCTTGGCAACACTGGCGTCCCATCAATCAAGCCACAACATCGTATGGCAATGGCGTGTCGGTGTCATTGTTGCAAATTGCCCGGGCATACACCGTGTTTGCCAATCACGGTGTATTGCTGCCGGTCAGCCTTGCCCGCTTGAATAACCAACCCATCGGCCAACGCGTGTTTTCAATGCATGGCGCGGATGAGATGCGAGACATTTTACAAACGGTGGCCAGTACCGACGGCACTGCCCCGTTGGCGGCATTACCGGATTACTTGGTGGCAGGCAAAACGGGTACTGCGCACAAGCCGGATCATGGTGGTTACAGCAACAGTCGCTATATCGCTTCATTTATCGGGATCGCCCCGGCCAGTCGTCCACGGTTGATTGTGGCGGTAATGATCGATGAGCCATCCACTGGCAAGTATTATGGTGGGCAGGTCGCGGCACCGGTGTTCCATCAAGTGATGGAAGACAGTTTGCATTTGTTGGGTGTGCCGCCCGATAAGCCAATGAATACGGTTGCGAACAGAACGGCGGCGCCAACATGACGAACCTGTCGCATCAACATTACATTGCACAACGCGCCCTGGCAGAATTACAACGCCGGGGCGTCGCGCTTGCCGGATTGACTGCGGACAGTCGACACGTGCAACACGGGGGGATATTTGCTGCCTATGGCGGCACGCGCGCGCATGGTAGCGCGTATGTGTCGCAAGCATTGGCTGCCGGTGCAGCGGCAGTGTTCTGGGATGCTGATGATGGGCGACCGGCTGGATTGCCTGAGCAGGTGGCCGGTGTGGCAGTGCCGCAACTCAAGCAGCACATGAGCGCATTGGCTGATGCGTTGTATGGATATCCGTCACAGGCGTTGCGGGTGATCGGCGTCACCGGAACCAATGGCAAGACCAGTTGCACGCATTGGTTGGCGCAAACCTTGAATCAGTTGCGGCGTAAAACGGCTGTGATCGGTACCTTGGGCAATGGCGTGCCGCCCGCCCTGCACATGACCGGAAACACCACACCGGATGCGGTTGAACTGCAACGGCAGTTGGCCGCCATGCGCGATGCAGGCGTAGAACAGGTTGCCATGGAGGTGTCATCCGAGGGTATTGATCAAGGGCGGGTGAATGCTGTGCAGTTTGATATGGCTGTGCTAACCAATTTAACGCGCGATCATCTGGATTATCACGGCGATATGGCGCATTACAAAGCCGCCAAGGCACGCCTGTTCTGCGGTCAGGATTTGCGGGCTGCCGTGCTGAATGCGGATGATGCATTCGGTCAGGAATTGCTGGGCAACACCACGGCCAAGCATGTTCTGACATATGGTTTATCGTCGGGTGATGTGCGGGGAAATTTGTTGCAGGCCGATTTACAAGGCTTGCAAATGCGAGTGAACACGCCGTGGGGTGCAGGTGAATGGCGTGCGCCGTTGCTTGGTCGCTTCAATGCCGAGAATCTGTTGGCTGTGCTGTCTGCCCTGTTGTTACTGGAGGTGGGGTTGGACGATGCCTTGGCTGCATTGGCAAACGTCAAGCCGCCGGCCGGGCGTATGCAAACCATCGGTGGAGATCGGCGACCGCTGGTGGTGGTGGATTACGCGCATACCCCGGATGCGCTGAACAAGGTGTTGTTGGCCCTGAACGCCATCAAGGGGAATGGGCAACTGCATTGTGTATTTGGTTGCGGTGGTGATCGCGACCCGGGCAAGCGCTCGCAAATGGGCGAAATTGCGGCGCGGATGGCCGACCAGGTGATCGTCACGTCGGATAACCCGCGTTGTGAAGACCCCATGGCGATTATTCAAGACATATGCGCCGGCATGCCGGCTGGTCAAGGGCTGGTTGAGGCGGATCGGGCCACGGCTATTCAGCACGCCGTGCACAACGCGCAGGCTGGTGACATAGTGCTGATTGCCGGTAAAGGCCATGAAAATTGGCAGGAAATTCAAGGGCAGCGCAAAGCGTTCGATGATTTGCAAATTGCCCGCCAAGCGTTGGAGGCATGTCCATGATCCTGTTTGATTTGGCAACAGCTGCCAACATGGCGGGTGGTTTGGCGCGTGGGACTGCACAAATCACACGGGTGAATACCGACAGTCGAACGATTCAACCGGGGGACTTGTTTGTCGCGCTGCGTGGCGAGCGGTTTGACGGACATGACTATGCTGCCATGGCTTTGTTGGCAGGCGCTGCGGCGGTGATGGTGGATGAGTCGGCAGCGCTGCATTTGACGCCATCGATCGTGGTTGAGGATACCCGGTTGGCATTGGGCCGCCTTGCCGCATGCTGGCGCATGCAGCAAGGACCCACCGTGGTGGCGATCACCGGAAGCAGTGGCAAAACCACCGTCAAAGAGATGTTGGCGTCGATTTTGCGGCATGCGGTGGGGGAAGAGGCGGTTTTGGCGACCAAAGGTAATTTGAACAATGACATTGGTGTGCCACTGACCTTGTTGCAACTCACCGGTGCGCAGCGCTACGCCGTGATTGAAACCGGCATGAACCATGCGGGTGAGCTGGACTATTTGAGCCGCATGGTGGCGCCGGATGTGGTGCTGGTGAATAACGCCGGCAGTGCCCATATGGGTTTGCTGGGATCGGTAACGGCGGTGGCGCAGGCCAAAGGCGAATTGATTGCCGCCAGTCCGGCGCACGCTGTGGTGGTGATCAATGCTGACGATACACATGCCGGATTGTGGCGCCAACTGGCCGGGGCGCGCAAAAGAATCGAATTTGGCCGGATGGCGGATTGTCAGGTGAGCTATACGCTACACAGCGAATCGAGTCAGGTTTGCATCCGGTTGCCGGATGGTCTGCTGGATTTTTGCTTGCCGGTGCCTGGACAACATAACGTAATGAATGCGTTGGCGGCAATAAGTGCAGCCCATGCCTTGGGAATTGATCATGCCGGCATGATTGCCGGTTTGACGGCATTTGTGTCGCCAGCCGGACGTTTGGTGCGCACGCGCTTGGGCAATGGTGTGACCTTGCTGGATGACAGCTACAACGCAAACCCCGAGTCCATGCGTGCGGCGATAGATGTGTTGGTTGGTCAGCCGGGGCGACACGTATTGGTATTGGGTGATATGGGCGAACTGGGTGAGGCCGGTGCAAGTGAACATAGGGCGATAGGTGCGTATGCCCGCCAGCGCGGCATTGACACATTGTTGGTGTTGGGCGATGCCGGTCCGGAAACGGGCAGCGGTTTTGGTCCCGCGGCAAAGGTATATGTGCATCTGGATGATTTGTTGAAAGAGCTGCAAGTGCATCTGCTTGATAACGTGACGGTATTGGTAAAAGGCTCACGGTTTATGCGAATGGAGCGAGTGGTGGATTATGTGAAGGGATCAAGCTGATGCTGTTGTGGTTGTTTCAGTCATTGTCAGGCGATCTGCGCGCGTTCAATGTATTTAATTACATTACGTTGCGTGCAGTATTGGCTTCCATGACCTCATTGAGCATTTCGTTTTTGGTGGGGCCGGCGGTGATTCGCAAATTGACTGACCTGAAAATCGGACAAGCGGTGCGCACCGATGGTCCGCAAACCCATTTGGTCAAGTCGGGTACCCCAACCATGGGTGGAGCATTGATTCTGGTATCAGTCTCCATTTCAACCTTGCTGTGGGGTGATTTGAACAACCACTATGTATGGGTGGCCTTGCTGACCACACTGGGCTATGGCTTGGTGGGTTGGGTCGACGATTATCGCAAGGTGGTGCATCGTAATCCAAAAGGCTTGTCTGCCAAGGCCAAATATTTCTGGCAATCATTGATCGGCATTGGCACGGCACTGTATTTGGCCTATTCCGCGCAACTACCCGTTCAAACCGAGTTGATCGTGCCGTTTTTCAAGCATGTCGCCATTCCGCTGGGCACAGTGGGATTTGTCATATTGGCTTATTTTGTAATCGTCGGAACCAGCAATGCGGTCAATCTCACCGATGGTTTGGATGGATTGGCAATCATGCCGACCGTGATGGTGGCATCGGCCTTGGCGATCTTTGCCTACGTGGCAGGTCATGCGGTGTTTTCACATTACTTGGGCGAGCCGCACATACCGGGAGCTGGCGAGTTGGCGGTGTTCTGTTCGGCGGTGGCGGGTGCCGGCCTGGCGTTTTTGTGGTTTAACGCCTATCCCGCTGAGGTGTTTATGGGTGATGTCGGGGCGTTGGCGCTGGGCGCGGCATTGGGAACTGTGGCGGTGATCGTGCGGCAAGAAATTGTGTTACTGGTGATGGGCGGCGTGTTTGTTGTGGAAACCTTGTCGGTGATGATTCAGGTGGCGTCTTTCAAGCTGACCGGAAAACGGGTGTTTCGCATGGCGCCATTGCATCATCATTTCGAGCTGAAGGGCTGGAAAGAAACGCAGGTGGTGGTGCGGTTCTGGATCATCACCATGATGTTGGTGTTGTTTGGCTTGTCCACATTGAAGATTCGTTAATGGGTAACGGAATGAACTGGGTTGGTAAAACCATTCTTGTGTTGGGCCTGGGGCGCAGCGGGTGCTCGGCGGCACAGTGGCTGGCGCGCCAAGGCGCACGTGTGCGCGTGGCCGACCAGTCTGATGCGCCACCAGCCGCGCATGCACTGCAAGACCGTTTGCCTGAAGTAACGCAGTATTTGGGAACGGGCTGGACGGCAGCGTTCGAAGGGGTAGACGGCATTGTGATCAGCCCGGGCGTGCCGGCTAACCAAGCCCCGATCATCGCAGCACACAATGCCGGTGTGCCGATCATGAGTGATGTCGAGGTGTTTGCACGCGCGGTAGCATCCAACGCACAAGTCGTGGCAATTACCGGATCAAACGGCAAGAGCACCGTGACCACCATGGTGGGTGAAATCTGTCAGGCAGCCGGTTGGCAAACCCGGATGGCAGGCAACATTGGAGTGCCGGTGCTGGATGCATTGGATGATTCGGTGCAAGCGTATGTCTTGGAGTTGTCCAGCTTTCAGTTGGAGCATATTGAGCATTTGCACTGCAATGCAGCGGTGGTGCTCAATTTAAGTGAAGACCATCTGGACCGCTATACCGATATGCAAGCCTACGGGCAAGCCAAAGCCCGCATTTATCAATCGTGTGATGTGCAGGTGGTCAATCGTCAGGATGGGCCGGCAGCCCAATTGGCAACGGGGTCCGGCAAAACGGTGAGTTTTGGGCTGGATAGTCCGCCATCCGGGACGGATTACGGGCTGTGCGAAGGGGAGCTGCGTCGCGGGAGCCACGTCCTGCTACAAGCCAATACCTTGCGCGTGGCGGGGTCGCACAATATTGCCAATGCGTTGGCGGCTTGGGCGTTGGCAAGCGCGCTGGGTATTGCGGATGAGGTGATTGCGCGCAGTCTGCAAGCATTTCGCGGTTTGCCGCATCGCGTACAGTGGGTGGCGAATGTGACTGGTGTGGACTACTACGACGATTCAAAGGGCACCAACGTGGGTGCTACGGTGGCGGCAGTACGGGGATTGTCCCGGCCGCTGGTGCTGATTGCCGGTGGCGATGGTAAGGGGCAGGATTTTTCTCCCTTGTCCGAGGTGTTAGGGGATGCGGCACGCGCGGTGGTGCTGATCGGGCATGATGCGGACAAAATCGCCGCAGCGATTGCGGGCAGCGATGTTCCGGTGCTGCGCGCCGAATCGATGGAACAAGCGGTGCAAATGGCACACGTGCAGGCACAGCCGGGTGATGCGGTGTTGTTGTCGCCGGCGTGCGCCAGTTTCGATATGTTTGATAACTACGCGCACCGTGCCCAAGTGTTTGTTAATGCGGTTGACACGCTAGTGTTTATTAATGCGGTTGACACGCTGTCGGGAGCCCAGGCATGAGCATGGCGATCGGTCGACGCACCAGTGGGGCCAGTTTCGACGAGTTGCTCGTGTGGCTGGTGCTGGCGTTGCTGATGTTTGGTTTGGTGATGGTGTATACCGCCTCAATTGATACTGCCTCGGTAAATGCACATACCGGTTTTAACGGCGCTTACTTTTTGGAGCATCAGGCGGGTTTCGTTGCGGTTGGTCTGGTCGCCGGTTATGCAGCGTTCCGCGTGCCGGTGTATCAATGGCAGCGCTGGGCAATGTGGATATTTCTGGGTGGGTTGGTGTTGTTGATGCTGGTATTGATTCCGGGCATCGGGCGCAGTGTGAATGGCAGTCAGCGCTGGTTGCCGATGGGGATTATCAATTTGCAGCCGTCTGAAATCATGAAATTGGCTGCCGTGCTATATGCAGCGGATTATACGGTTCGCAAGGCCGCGTTTATGCATAACTTTAAACAGGGTTTTTTGCCCATGCTGCTGGCGGTGCTGGTGACCGGCGCGTTACTGTTGCGCGAACCGGATTTTGGTGCATTTGTGGTGATACTGGCGATTGCAATGACCACCTTGTTTTTGGGTGGTTTGAATTTACGCATATTTATTGGCTTGATGGGCATGTCGGTGGTTGGGTTCATCGGTTTGATCTGGAGTTCGCCGTACCGTTTGCAACGCATCACCGGCTTTATGGATCCTTGGTCTGATCCGTATGGTAAAGGTTATCAGTTGGCACATGCCCTGATCGCCTTTGGCCGCGGTCAATGGTTTGGGCTGGGACTGGGCCGCAGTGTGGAAAAATTGTTTTATTTACCTGAAGCGCACACCGATTTTTTATTGGCGGTCATTGCTGAAGAATTGGGGTTGGTAGGTGTCTTGATGGTGGTGGGGTTGTTTGCATTTTTGGTGGTGCGTGCATTTCAGATCGGTCGTAAGGCAGCGCTGCAAGAACGACATTTCTGTGCATTGACCGCGATGGGGATCGGCGTTTGGCTGGGTGTGCAGGCCGGTATCAATATCGGCGTCAATGTTGGCTTGTTACCCACCAAGGGCCTCACATTGCCGTTGATGTCATACGGTGGCAGCGGGGTAGTGGCCAATTGTATCGCACTGGGTATCTTGCTGCGGATTGATTATGAAACACGCGCATTGCAGCGTGGGCGGAAAGGTGCATGACATGCCGGGCACCATATTAATCATGGCCGGCGGTACCGGCGGGCATATTTACCCTGGGTTGGCGGTCGCCAGCGCATTGCGCGAACGGGGGTGGCGCATCGTGTGGCTCGGTACCCGCAAGGGAATGGAAGCGCGCATTGTTCCGCAGGAAGGCATTGAAATGGCGTGGCTTGGTATGAGTGGCTTGCGTGGNNTTGGTTTCGCACGCAAGGTGATCATGCCCGGCATGTTGATAATGGCCATGTTTCAGGCATTGCGGACGATTCTGCACTACCGTCCGAACGTGGTGTTGGGCTTGGGTGGATACCCGAGTTTTCCGGGTGGGGTGATGGCAGTATTGACCCGTGTGCCTTTGATGATCCACGAACAAAATGCCATAGCCGGGTTGAGTAATCGGATGTTGGCCTGTTGGGCAACCAAGGTAATGACGGGTTTTCCGGGTGCGCTTGGCCAAGCGCAGGACCGGCCGATACCTTGCGGCAAGGTAGATACCGTGTGGACGGGGAACCCGGTGCGGGCGAGTCTGGCGGTGACGCTGGATGATAAAGCCAAACGGCAGGGGCCATTGCGTTTGCTGGNNGGTGGTGGGTGGCAGTTTGGGTGCCCAGGCCCTGAATGAGCAAGTGCCGGAAGCGCTGGCGTTGATGCCGGTCGAACAGCGTCCGCAGGTGATTCATCAATCGGGTGCGCGGCACGTCGAGGCATTGCAGGAAAAATATCGCGCCGTTGACGTAACGGTTGATGCACGGGCATACATTGATGGCATGGCAGATGTGTATGCGTGGTGTGACGTGGCGATTACCCGGGCAGGGGCATTGACCATAGCAGAGTTGGCGGCTGCCGGCGTGCCGGCAATCCTGGTGCCTTATCCACACGCGGTGGATGATCATCAGACCCGAAATGCCGGATTCTTGGTGGATAGCGGTGCGGCATGGCTGATGCCCCAATCCGGCATGAGTCCGCAAGCCTTGGCCGACTTGCTGGGGTCGTTGAACAGAGAAACTTTAAGTCGTATGGCCCGGCGTGCACGGGCAGTTGCCAAGCCGCATGCCGCAGCGGTCGTGGCGGATATCTGCGAGGAAGTGGCGCAATGAAACACAAAGTCAAACAACTGCATTTTATCGGCATTGGCGGCTCCGGCATGAGCGGCATCGCGGAAGTGTTATTGAACCAGGGTTATGTCATTACCGGATCTGATCTGTCGGACAGCGCGAACACGCGTCGATTGGCTGATCTGGGTGCCACCATTTACCGCGGGCATGACGCAGCACATGTCGGTCAGGCAGATGCCATTGTGGTGTCAACTGCGGTGCAATCGGACAATCCTGAGGTGGTTGCGGCTCGTCAGCGCGGCATTCCGGTGGTGCCGCGCGCCATTATGCTGGCAGAACTCATGCGTTTGCGGCAGGGTATTGCGGTAGCAGGGACGCATGGGAAGACCACCACCACGTCTTTGATTGCCAGCGTGCTCGGCCAAGCCGGTTTGGACCCCACATTTGTGATTGGTGGCCGTTTGTTGGCGGTTGGAACGAATGCGCGCCTGGGTCAGGGCGATTATTTGGTGGCGGAAGCCGATGAATCAGATGCGTCATTTTTGCACCTGATGCCAATTATGTGTGTGGTTACCAACATTGATGCTGACCATATGGAAACCTATGGGCATGATTTCAACCGGTTGAAACAGGCGTTTGTGGAGTTCATTGAGCATATTCCGTTTTATGGTCGGGCAGTGTTGTGTGCGGATGATGAGAATGTGCGCTCTGTCATGTCGATGATCAGCAAGCCGGTCACGACCTACGCCATTGATCAACCCGCCGACTTGCGCGCAATCAATGTGCGTGCCGAACAAGGTCGGATGTTGTTCGATGTCATAGATGCCGGAGAGCAGCACGTTATGTCAGTGACTCTGAATTTACCGGGACGGCACAATGTATTGAATGCACTGGCGGCTATTGCGATTGCCCTGGAAATCGGCGTGACTGTAGACGCAATAGCCTGCGCACTCGAAGCGTTTTCTGGTGTGGGTCGGCGCTTTCAGCGCTATGGCGAAATCAGCTTGCCACACGGTGGCACGTTTACGTTAGTGGACGATTATGGTCACCATCCGGCTGAAATGGCGGCAACGATCGCTGCTGCTCGCGCAGCTTTTCCGGAGCGACGGTTGGTGCTGGCGTTTCAGCCGCACCGTTATAGCCGGACGCGTGATTTGTTTGAAGATTTTGTGGCAGTGTTGTCGAGTGTGGATGCGTTGTTGTTGACCGACGTGTATGCCGCAGGTGAGCCACCGCTGGTGGCTGCCGATGGGCGTGCTTTGGCGCGGGCATTGCGGGTGAATGGCAAGATCGAACCGGTGTTTGTGAATTCGGTGACTGATTTGCCGCAAAGCGTGCTGGATAACGCGTGCGATGGCGACGTGGTGTTGGCCATGGGTGCAGGCTCCATAGGTGGTGTGCCAATCAAAATTATGGAATTGAGCGAGGGTAAGTTCTGATATGAAATTGTCGATTGACCCTCAGCGGCTGCGCGGCAAGTTGCGCCATGACGAGCCGATGTCGCGCCATGTGTCATGGCGGGCAGGTGGGCGGACAGACAACTGGTATCAGCCGGCAGATATTCAGGATATGGGTGAGTTCTTGCGTGGCGTACCGGCAGAAATGCCGGTGGTGTGCGTGGGTTTGGGAAGCAATCTGCTGGTGCGGGATGGTGGCTTGCGCGGGGTGGTGGTGGCCTTGCACGGTGCATTAAACACGTTGACGTTGGCACAGCGTACCGATGGGTACGGCGTGTTGTATGGCGAAGCAGGTGTTGCGTTGCCCAAATTGGCAAGGTTTGCGGCCAACCATGGATTGGTGGGCGCCGAATTCATGGCAGGTATTCCCGGTACGTTGGGCGGTGCATTGGCGATGAATGCCGGTTGCTACGGTGCAGAGACGTGGGGCACGGTGCTGCAGGTGTTGACCATCAATCGACAAGGTGAGTTGCGTCAGCGTGATCGGAGTGAATTTGAGGCGGGTTACCGGCACGTGGCTGGACTGTCCGATGATGAGTGGTTTGTGGCAGGTTGGCTGAGGTTGCCCGATGGCGATGGAGAAGCCAGTCGTCGGTCGATTACAGCGTTGCTGGAAAAGCGGATCGCCAACCAGCCGCTGGGACAGCCCAATGCCGGTTCGGTGTTCCGCAATCCCACAGGGGATTATGCCGCGCGCCTGATTGAAGCCTGCGGTCTGAAAGGGTGCGCGGTAGGTGGTGCTCGTGTGTCCGACAAACATGCCAATTTTATCGTCAACACCGGGGCGGCCAGCGCAACCGAAATCGAGCAATTGATCGCGCAGGTGCATGACACGGTGCAACAGCAAACCGGGGTGGATTTGGTGTGTGAGGTGCGCATCATTGGAGAACAAACAGGGGCGATGCAATGAAAAGGTTTGGGCGTGTGGGTGTGTTGCTGGGTGGACATTCTGCAGAGCGAGAAATTTCGCTGGCCAGCGGGAGCCGCGTATTGGCCGGTTTGCGCCATCTGGGGATCGATGCCCATCCGTTTGACCCTGCCGAACAAGATATGGCTGCGTTACAGGCAGCCGGCTTTGACCGGGTGATGATTTCATTGCACGGACGGTTTGGTGAAGACGGTACGGTGCAAGGGGTATTGGACTGGATGCAGATTCCCTATACCGGTAGTGGCGTGATGGCATCGGCATTGGCGATGGACAAGTGGCGCACCAAGCTGGTCTGGCAGGGGGCAGGTATTCCAACCCCTGCGTATGCGCTGTTGACCGCCGATACGGATTGGCAAGCAGTGGTGGACAGATTGGGGTTGCCGCTGTTTGTTAAACCGGCGCGTGAAGGCTCCAGCTTGGGCATGTCGCGGGTGATATCGGTTGATAGGCTGAAAGCGGCATGGGAACTGGCTGCACAGTTTGATGATGTGGTGTTGGCAGAACAAGCGATCATAGGTGGCGAATATACCTGTGCCATTGTGGCCGGCGAGGTGTTGCCGATGATTCGTCTGGTGCCGGCAGGTGACTACTACGATTACGAAGCCAAATATATTCGGAATGACACCAGCTATGTTGTGCCATGCGGCTTGCCGATTGAGGTGGAGCAAGGTATCGCCGAGTTGGCCAAGCAGGCATTTGCCGTGTTGGGGTGTCGTGGATGGGCTCGATTGGATGTGATGGTGGATGCGAAGCGGCAGCCTTGGTTTCTTGAAATCAACACCTCGCCGGGTATGACGGATCACAGTTTGGTCCCCATGGCGGCACGCGCTGCCGGCTTGTCGTTTGAAGATTTGTTGCTCAAGGTACTGGGGGAGGCGCGTGCTGATTAGCGGGCGTCAATTATTGGGCTGGTGGCGATATGTCGCAGGATTGGCGCTCGCCGGTTTGCTGGTGTTCGGACTGGTGCGATTTACCCGTTTGGCGGCATTTTCGGTGCAGCGGGTCGATATTAGCGGCGCCAGTCGGGTAACCCGGGAGCAAACACAGTTGGTGATAGCACATTATGTGCATGGCAGCCTGTTTGATCTGGATCTGGAGCAGATTCGTGCCGGTTTTGGCAAGTTGCCGTGGGTGCGAGCTGTGGATGTGCGTCGGGTGTGGCCGAATCGGCTGGTGGTCCGTTTGGAAGAGCATCAACCGCTGGCACGCTGGAATGATGATGCCTTGTTGGATACGCAGGGCGATGTGTTTATGGCAGCGACTGGCGCAAAACTGGCCCGGTTAAGCGGGCCGAATGGCACCAATCAGGTGGTTAAACAGGAGTGGTTGGCGGCAAATCGGATTGTAGCGCCGCTGGGTCGTAAGGTGAGTAATGTGGTGCTGGATGATCGACGGAGCTGGCAATTGGTGCTGGACAATGGTGTGCAGATTGAACTGGGACGACGGGATATGGATGCCAGACTGGCGCGCTGGGTGCGCTTGGCGCCACAAATGCAGCCTTGGATCAGCGGGGCGGTTAAACGTGTTGATTTGCGGTATCCGGATGGTATTGCGGTCGAAATGGTGCAGCAATCTGCTGAGCATAACCAAAAACAAGGAAACAAGTCATGAGCAGGCAACGTGACAATCGAGAACTGCTGGTCGGGCTGGATATCGGAACCTCCAAGGTGGTCGCCATTGTGGCGCAGGTGCTGCCGGATGGCCGGCTGGATGTGGTGGGCATGGGGTCGCATGAGTCGCGCGGCCTGAAGCGTGGCGTGGTGGTGAATATCGAGTCAACGGTCAATGCCATTCAGCATGCGCTGGAAGAAGCAGAGGTGATGGCGGATTGCAAAATCAGCCATGTGTATACCGGCATTGCCGGGAGTCATATCCGTAGTTTCAATTCAGACGGCATGACACCGGTACGTGACAAGGAAGTCACGCAAATGGATATTGATCGGGTGCTGGAAACCGCCCGCGCCATGAATATCCCAACCGATCAGCAAATTTTGCATGTCCTGCCGCAAGAGTATCTGGTGGATGGCCAGGAAGACGTGCGGGAACCTCTGGGTATGAGTGGTGTTCGCCTTGAGGTCAAAGTGCATATTGTCACGGGTGCAGTGTCTGCCGCACAAAACATTATCAAGTGCGTACGGCGATGCGGTCTGGAAGTCAGCGATCTGATTCTGCAGCCGTTGGCGTCTGCTCACGCCGTTTTGACGCAAGATGAAAAAGATTTGGGTGTGGCAGTGGTCGATATTGGCGGAGGCACCACGGATATTGCGGTATTTACACAAGGTGCAATTCGTCACACCGCAGTGATTCCCGTGGCGGGAGATCAGATTACCAGCGATATCGCGCATGCATTGCG
>DDOT01000007.1:16155-17998 GCA_002341815.1 Thiobacillus sp. UBA2487
CACGATATGCTGGAAGTGCCGGGAGTGGGGGATCGACCACCACGCCAGATGTCTCGCCAGTTGCTGGCGGATGTGATCGAGCCACGTGTGCTGGAATTGTACGAGATGGTGCAAGCCGAGTTACGCCGCAGTGGTTATGAAGAATTGATGCGTTCGGGCATCGTCATCACAGGCGGTGCGGCAGCCATGGAAGGCATGGTTGAGTTGGGGGAAGAGGTTTTGCATATGCCGGTGCGGCTTGGTTTGCCAGAGTATGCCGGTGGTTTGTCGGACGTGGTGCGTAACCCAAGATATGCCACCGGTGTTGGGTTGTTGTTGTCGGGACTGGCGCAACAAGGCCCGCGTCAAGGGGCAGGGTTGGGTAGCGTATCGGTGGGGCAAGTGCTGCATAAAATGAAAAGTTGGTTAAAGGTTTTTTGAGGTGGGTGGATTTACGGATGATTTGGCAACAGATCAATGCATTGAATCAATGATGAAGCGAATAAACAAAGGAGAGCGTGATGCAATTTGAGTTCATAGATGATCGTCAGGAAGCGGTGATCAAGGTGATCGGTGTGGGCGGTTGCGGGGGCAATGCGGTTGATCACATGATCGAAAGCGGGATCGAGTCGGTAGAGTTCATCAGCATCAACACCGATGCACAGGCTTTGCAACGCAACAAGGCCAAAATCCAGTTGCAGTTGGGGACTACCGTAACCCGTGGTTTGGGTGCGGGCGCAAATCCGGAAGTGGGTCGAGAAGCGGCTCTGGAAGATCGTGAGCGTATTGCCGAACTGATCGAAGGCGCTGATATGCTGTTTATTACTGCCGGCATGGGTGGTGGAACCGGCACGGGCGCCGCGCCAGTGGTCGCCGAGGTGGCCAAGGAAATGGGCGTATTGACGGTAGCGGTGGTGACCAAGCCGTTTGTTTTTGAAGGTAAGCGCGTGCGTCTGGCCAATGCCGGTATTGAAGCGCTGGCGCGTCACGTTGATTCGTTGATTGTGATCCCGAATGAAAAGTTGATGCAGGTGTTGGGTGATGATGTCTCGATGCTGGATGCATTCCGTGCGGCCAATAATGTGTTGCATGGCGCAGTAGCCGGTATTGCTGAGGTGATTAACTGTGCCGGTACGGTTAACGTTGATTTTGCCGACGTGCGGACGGTTATGTCTGAAATGGGGATGGCAATGATGGGTTCGGCGGTAGCGACCGGTGCAGAGCGCGCGCGCGAAGCTGCGCAAAAAGCCGTTGCCAGCCCGTTGCTGGAAGATATCAATTTGGCAGGCGCGCGTGGTGTGCTGGTAAATGTTACCGCCTCCAGTTCGTTAAAGATGCGTGAATATTATGAAGTCATGAACGCGGTGAAGTCTTTTGTGGCGGAAGAGGCAACCGTGATTGCCGGAACAGTCATTGATGAAGACATTGGTGATGAATTGCGTGTGACCATTGTGGCGACCGGGTTGGGTCATCCGGTTGCGCGCCAACAAACCAAGCCGGTGATCTTAAAAACCGGAACGGACGATTTCGCAACCCTGCATGCCGATCATCAAACGCAGACGGTTGAAGCCGAGCCACGCGTGTTTCGCAGTCGCCGGGATGCACAGATCGATGCGTTGAAGCAGGCGGGGATGGAAGAAATTCAGATTCCGGCCTTCTTGCGCCGTCAGGCAGATTGAACGCTTGATTTCGGGTTTGGTCTGAACATGAGGTGTCGGGCTGAGGTATAATCATGCCCCTGTTGCTAGCCCGATCATTTCATGAATTCGCGTGATGATCACGCAGGATTTTGTTACAGAGTGGAATTTTATGAAAGCGAGGCGTAGTTGTTCATACGCCCAATTGAATAAAATTTCAATATGGA
>DDOT01000091.1:0-4224 GCA_002341815.1 Thiobacillus sp. UBA2487
AAGTAATCTGAAATCAAAATATAAACGACGAGGGCGCCCCCGCCAAAGCTCAGGCCCAGAAGAAAATGGTGCACTATGAGCATCGCCGCCATGAATTGGGTATGGTCGCTCAGGCTTCGACCATCGGTCAAATTCGTTTTGCTCGCCCTGGCTGATGCGGCAGACGATAACGGGCATTGTTGGCCAAGCGTGGCCACGATTGCCAATAAGACATGCCTGGAGGATCGCTCCGTGCAGCGCATCCTGAGCAAGGTAAAAATCGATGGGTTGCTGGAAATTGAACGGCGATACAAAAATGATGGAGCCCCGACCAGTAATCGGTATCGTTTGGCGATGAAAACCAGTGGTGACAAAACGTCACCATCCCCCACCCCGGCAGATTGTCAGGGTGTGGTGGCGGGGGTGTCATCACCCGGTGACGCCAGTGTCATCCAAACCACCAGTGATCCGTCAAATGAATCAAAACCACTACAACCAGCAAGTTGTTGTGGTAGTGGTGCAGAGTTGATTTATCCAAAACAACTTTCTAGCCGGGAAATCGTACTGGCCACCCAGCGACTGATCGAACTACCGTCTGAATTGGCGCAGGAAATTCTCGACGAGTTAGCCGCCAGACTGTCTGCAGGTCAGGTTCGAGGTGCGCCGCTCAGTTATTTACGCACTCTGGTAGCCCGCACAAAAGACGGTTCCTTCGTTGCTGAAGCTGGGGTTCGTATTGCCGCCGCTCGCGAACGTGAGCGAGAACAATTACTTGCCAGACAAACACAGCCTGCCAGTTACATGCTTTCCCGCGAGGAGAGCAAAAAACGGATAGAAGCCTTGCGTCTCACCATGGCGCGCTCAACAAAAAGTTATCAGGAGTCACAAAATGGATAATCTGCAATACGCTTTCGTCAAACTGGCAATTGATTTCGTCAACCAATTGTTGCGATTTGAACGCCTCATCTGGCCCTATGCCGGTCTATCAGTTGGTTTGTTGATTGGTTTGGCCTGGATTCTTCGGGAACATAGGGGCGGCAGGCTAGCGTTTTCATTTGCAACCTTGCTGGCAATATTTGAATTCGGCCTGTACTTCGGGCTGCCCAGCATCTCAGTCCATCTTTCAGGTCAGGAATTCGACCTCCCAAAATCGCACCTCATTGCGACCATTGGCGGCATTGGTGGCGGTATTTTTGCGCTTTGGTTGCTCGTCCGGTATTCGACCCCTGCGTTTGAAATCGTCAAAAATCGTATCACGCGCCGGAGCCGGGTGGAAAGAAACCGCAAGACCGATATTCGCGCCATTGGAGTCCATCTTCCCGATCCGCAACAAAAATACGACCCACGCAGGTATTTCAACCCCAAGAAAGGCATTTTCCTTGGTCTGGATGAAACGCGAAACCCGCTATACATCCCGCAAGATAAATGGCGCAAGTCTCATGTGGATGTGATCGGCACAACCGGCAGTGGCAAAGGTGTGGCTGCCGGACTGGCGTTGACACAAGCGCTGTCGGCTGGTGAAGCAGTCATCATCATTGACCCGAAGAATGACGAATTTTTACCGCATGTGATGTATCAAGCATCGCAACACATCGGGGTGCCCTATCTCTATCTGGATTTGCAGTCAGATTCGCCGCAATGGAATCCACTTCAAGGTAAATCCAGTGCGGAAATCGCAGAACTCTTTTCTGCCGGATTTTCACTCGGTGAAAAAGGCACCGATGCGGATTTTTACAGACTGGATGACCGCCGTGCGGCACGAGTGTTTGCTGACATACTCCCAGTCCCAAGACCCACCATTGCCGAAGGTTACAAATTGCTGCTGACCCAGCAACCGACCCTTGCGGAAAGCGGCAAGAAATTTTGCTTTGACCTGGAAGAACTGGGTATGGTGCCTGCGATTCGTACAGCCGATGGCGTTGATCTGGCACGCATTATTGAGCAAGGTGGGGTCATTTATGTTCGCGGCTCAATGCGCAATCCCAGCATACTGAAATTACAACGCATATTTGTGCTGTCGATGATTCAAATCATCGAAAAACGCGAGCGGGACATTGCCCGCCATGTGTGCCTCTTTCTCGATGAATTCAAATACCTGATTTCCCGCCAAGCATTAGAGGCGTTGGGGGCTATTCGGGACAAGCGGGCGCATGTGATCCTCGCACACCAAAGTCTTGGTGATTTACGCGACTGTCCGGCGGATCTGGACCCGGAAACCGTGGTTTCAAGCGTCAATGAAAACTGCGCGATCAAGATTTCCTACGCCGTCAAAGACCCGGATACTGCCGACTGGCTGGCCAGAATGTCCGGCCAGATTTTGGTGGATGACGAAATCAGGCAGGTCAAAACCAACTTTGGTTTAACAGAAACTCGCGAAAACCAGCGTTCGCTTCGTCAGGCCGAACGGACGCTGGTGGATACCAACATGCTGCAGGCATTGCCAGAACGCTGCGCAGTCTTGTATGGTGCCGGATTGGCAAAATTCTTTTTTACTGCCCCCATTCCGGTCATCAAACAAGAGGCTGCGGTCACCCCCGTTGTTGCAGTTGATCCAGATGTACCGGAACAATCAACTGAGCCGAGCACACCGCCATCAACTCGTCCAGTCACCATTGCACAGGGGCTGCTCGATGTTGATTAACTCACCCACTGAGCGGCAGGTACGCATCGAACACAAGCGGCGCAAATTGCTCAGGTTTTTGCGGGATGAAACCTGGAGCAGTTTACCGGTCATGGCCAGCCTGCTGGCCATCAGCGAACCGGCCATGTATAAAACCTTATCCCACATGGAACGCGACGGTTTCATTATTCGACACAAAATCGAATCGTTGCGCACGAGCTTATGGGGCATCACGTCCAAAGGCTTGCTTTGGGCATGGGATGCTGATGAAAAAATGCAGCCTCGACCTTATTTTGAGCCGAGCAAATTGGCACCTGTGACGATCCAGCATAATTTGGATACGCAAATCGCGCGGTTGCAGGCCGAACAATCTGGTTGGTCGGAATGGGTACCCGGCAATCGGTTGCCGCCGGAAATCAAGAAACGGCCCGACGCCATAGCGCAGTCCCCCTGGGGTGAGCGAGTTGCAATCGAAATCGAGCGCAGCATCAAAACCCTGAAACGATATGAGTCAATCATCTCGTTATATCTGCAGGCCATCAAACGCGGTGATCTGGACAAAGTGCATTATGTTTGTCCAGATGCTGAGTTCGTCCAGCGCATGCGCCGCATGTTCACATTGATTGATATGGTTCCGGTTGTCGGTGAACGGGTGCCGTTGACCGACAAACACCGCGCCAGATTTCCAGTCTTCGCTTTGGAAAACTGGCCACCGGCAGCGCCCTGACTGGATCAGCAGGATGGTGTGGTGGCTTGGGAAACGCAGCTTTCCCAAGCCAATTATCCATCCGGCATATCTATCGTCAGAAAACCCTTGCGCACGATTGCTGCATGCAAACGTGCTTTCAGGAGCCATCCTCTTGGCGCTGCTGCCTTGCTGGACGCCAGGCACGACGCCAATTCACCTCGCGCGGCGGGTCTGGACGACCGCTCGCTTGGAGGGCTAAGCCCTCTTTCTGGTCTGTCTGCGCTGGACGCTGGCCTGACCATCAATTCACCCTGCCGTCGTCGTCGCTGGCGCTCGACACCCCTTGTCGGGCGCGGCGCTGTGAAGCGTAGCTTGCCCGACTGGGACAACTGGACGTTGTCGCCAACAAGGGGTGTCGAGCGCCCGCTAGGGCGGTCCCCCGACGACGGCGACACGGCACGTTCTGGTCTGCGTGGGCGCAGCCTGCAAACTTGCTGCCCGCTGGGGCGAGCAGCATCCGTGTTGGTTGACTGGCTGAACGCCAGTCAATTCTGGCGCGACTGTCGTCGTGCCAGAACGGCAGGTTCGTCGTCTGCCTGGGGGCAGACTTCCTTGCCATGCCGCCGGCTTCGCGCTGGGGCGCTGCGCATCCGGCCAACGCCGCTGAACGCGGCTGTCCGGATTTGCTGGTGCGGTATGATGCGCTCGCACCTATGTCTGCAATCTGTGGTTGATTGCAGATAAATCATGCTGCCGGGTTGGGCAGCATCGCATTTCTGTCTTTGCCGCCTTTCTTCGCTCACATCGTTTTAAACCGTCCAGTGCTGGCCTTACACGTTCGGATGGCGCCGAAGGCACGCCGTCGCGCCAAACGGCAGTTGCTGCGCCATATCCTCATTCCTCGGTAATGCTCGCCAACTGAAACCCCGTCTGTCAC
>DDOT01000091.1:4306-4434 GCA_002341815.1 Thiobacillus sp. UBA2487
TGTTTAACGCGAAGAAAGGACACAGCATGGCAAAGATCAGCAAAAATTCAGTGACAAACCCAATCCAAATCGGGACTCACCAAAACGATATGTTTGATGGCGAAGATGCCATCATTGAACGCGCCCTG
>DDOT01000098.1 GCA_002341815.1 Thiobacillus sp. UBA2487
GCGGCGTCGTTATTCATACGCCCAATTGAATAACATTTCAATAGGGAACCCCAGTGATGGCGCGCTTTAATTTATGAAAAAATCGGGTTAGCCTCAATCATCCGTTACACCTTGCGCTTGCTCGCGCAAACAATTGAGTAATCTACTAAAATCATCTGGCGGATCGCGTTGCCAGAACAAAGGCTCGCCACTGACCGGATGCAACAAGCCCAAGCGAAATGCATGCAACGCCTGGCGCGTAAAAGACGCATCACAATCAGATACCCGACGCCTCCGACCTTGATACACCGGATCACCGACCAGTGGAAAGCCGATATATTGCATGTGCACCCGAATCTGATGGGTACGTCCCGTTTCTAACTGGCAACGTAACCAGGTATAACCGGACAGATTTTCTTCAACGAAATAGCGGGTCACCGCCTCTTTGCCATGCCCGCCCTCACGCAAAACCGCCATCCGCGTGCGTTGTGTTGCATGACGTCCCATCGGCGCGTCCACCACACCATCTTTCAGCACATCTCCGTGAACAATCGCCCAGTATTCGCGTTTGACCGTGCGCGCCTGCAATTGACGAACCAACGCGGTTTGCGCGATCACCGTTTTGGCCACTACCATCAACCCACTGGTATCTTTATCCAATCGATGCACAATACCGGCGCGCGGCACCTCGGCCAACATCGGCAAGTAATGCAACAACCCGTTCAGCAGGGTACCTTCCCAGTTACCACTTCCCGGATGCACGACCAAACCGGCCGGTTTGTTCAACACCAGCAATTCGTCATCTTCAAATACGACATCCAGCCCGATGGCTTGAGGAATGGACGGCAATTCAGCCGGATGCGCTTGCAGATGCACCACAATGCTCTCACCACCATGCACGCGCTGACTCGGTGACGCTTGTTTCCCATCCAGCATAGCATCGCCTTGCCGGATCCATTCCTGAATCCGGCTGCGCGAATACTCCGGCAACAGGGCCGCCAGCGTGACATCCAGACGATTGCCGGCTGCATCAAGCGGTATTTGTAAGTCAACGACAGGTGCCTGCTTTATTGTATAATCGCTAAATCGTTTTTCGGATGAAGTCATGAAACTGAAATTACCTGCTGTTGCGATACGAAATCCGGCCATGAAAGCCAGCGTCATGACCAGCCTGATCCTCTCTGCCGTGTTGTTGGCCGGGTGTGCGTCTACCAAAGACAAAGAAGCCGACGAAACCAGCAACTGGTCCGCCCAGCGCTTGTTTGCACAGGCTTCACAAGACCTTGATCAAGGCAATTATTCTTCATCCATCAAGCTGTTTGAATCGCTGGAATCACGTTACCCTTATGGGCATTATGCCCAACAGGCGCAACTGGAAATCGCTTACGCATATTATAAAAACAGTGAGCCGGCATCCGCCGTTGAAGCTTGTGACCGATTCATCAAAATGCATCCGAATCACCCGAATGTCGATTATGCATATTATTTGAAAGGCCTGTCAAACTTCGTTGCAGATAACACCGCATTTACAGACATGGCGGCTCAAGACCCTTCGGAGCGCGATACCAAAAACCTGCAAACATCGTTCAACACCTTTCGCGAACTGGTTACCCGCTACCCAGACAGCAAATATGCACCTGACGCCATCAAACGCATGAAAATGCTGGTAGACCTGCTGGCAGAACACGAAATCCACATTGCCCTCTATTATTACAACCGCAAATCGTGGGTGGCAGCCGCTGCACGAGCCGAAAATTCTCTTAAAACGTACCCGCAAGCCCCCATTAATGAGCTTGGTTTGGCGATCATGGCCCGTTCCTATACCCAATTGGGCACATCCGATCTTGCCAAGGACGCGCTGCGCGTGCTTGCATTGAATTATCCACACAGCAAGTGGCTCAATGACAAACAGCCGCTGCAATTCCGTGGCAGCCTGCAAGCGCCGAAAAGCTGGTGGAAAATCTGGGCTTCCTGAAGCGAAAAATGCACAATATGAAACTGGTTTTGTTTGATTTGGACAATACCCTGCTCAACGGTGATTCCGACTATGCGTGGGGGCAATTTTTGATCAGTCAGGGCATCGTCGATCCGGTCGAGTATGAGGCTCGCAACGATGAGTTCTATCGCCAATACCAAGCCGGCACCCTGGATATACATGCATTTTTGGCCTTCCAGTTAGCGCCGTTGACGCGCTATTCATTGGAACAACTTAACCGATGGCATACCGAATTCATGCACCAAACCATCGCCCCCATGATTACGCCCCAGGCGCGTCAACTGGTTAAACAAGCACTAGCCGATGCCGACTTGGTGGCCATCATCACCGCAACCAACAGCTTTGTGACGCGCCCGATTGCCGATGCATTTGGCGTTGAGCACCTGATTGCCACCGAACCCGAGCAGATAAACCATCGTTTCACCGGCAACGTCAGCGGCACACCCAGTTTCCGTGAAGGCAAAATCACTCGCTTGAATAGCTGGCTTGGTAACCTTGGCCATCAACTGACCGATTTTGACGAATCCTGGTTTTATAGTGACTCGCGCAACGATTTGCCTTTGCTGAACGCTGTCACCCATCCGGTTGCTGTTAATGCCGACCCCATCCTCAATGCACATGCCATTGCGCATCATTGGCCGCAAATCGACCTGCACGGCACCGACTAAAACATGCTCAAACGATTTATCAAGCGTCTGCTGGGCCAGCAATCCAACAACAATATGGCTACCCGTGTAACGCGCATCGCCGTCACCGACCATGGTGTGACGCGCGAGCGCATTTCGCCCTGTGCATTACAGGTTACCGACACGCTGCAACAACAAGGTTATTCAGCATTTGTGGTGGGCGGTGCCGTACGCGACCTGCTAATTGGCGCCAAACCAAAAGACTTTGACGTGGTGACCAATGCGACCCCTGAGCAGATTCGCCAATTGTTTCGTCGGGCACACATTATCGGTCGACGGTTTCGCTTGGTGCATGTGTTGTGTGGCAATGAAACCATCGAGGTTTCCACCTTTCGCGCCAATGCCCATGACGGTGACGAACGCCCTACCGATGACAATGGCCGTATTTTGCGTGATAACGTGTTCGGCAACCAAGCCAGCGATGCCGAACGGCGCGATTTCACCATCAACGCGCTGTATTACGATCCCGGTTCGCAAGAAATATGGGATTATTGTGGTGGATTCACAGATGTACGCAACAAAACCATCCGTATGATCGGAGATCCCGCCACCCGCTATCGGGAAGACCCCGTGCGCATGTTGCGTGGCGCCAGATTTGCCGCCAAACTTGAATTTCACATCGACCCGATGACCCGCGCCCCCATCGCCGAACTAACAGATTTGTTGGATAACGTGCCATCAGCACGGTTATTTGATGAGATGCTCAAACTGTTGTTATCGGGACACGCGCAACGTGCGATTCATCAACTGCGTGCCGAAGGTTTACACCGTGGCTGCCTGCCCATGCTGGACAACTTGCTGGAACAGGAATCCAGCGCTCAGTTTATCGCGGCTGCCTTGCACAACACCGATCAACGGGTGCAGGCGGGCAAGCCGGTATCGCCTGCCTTTCTGTTCGCCTGTTTGCTATGGCATCCGCTACAAATCGTTTGGCAACAACGCATGGACGATGGAGAAACCGAACAAAACGCCCTGTTTGCTGCCATGGAACACACCTTGGAACAACATCGCAGCCAAATTGCCATTCCCCGCAGAATGGACGGTAATATAAAAGAAATATGGTCGTTACAACCGCGTTTCGCACAACGCAGCGCTGGCAAAGCCCTGCGCCTGGTGACGCACCCGCGCTTTAGGGCAGGCTATGACTTTCTGCTGTTGCGCGCCGACGCGGACAGCAGTTTACGCCCGCTGAGTGATTGGTGGACATCATTCTACGAGGCAGATGATGCGTTGCGCGCCAATCTGGCAGCCGGATTAACGGAGCCCATGCCGACAAAAAAACGCCGACGACGCAAAAAACCCACGGTCACACCCGTAGCAGCGGAGCCCGTGAATGAATGAAAAACATCACGAATCCGCCATTTGCCTGATTGCACTCGGTAGCAATCTGGAAAACCCGGCTCAGCAAGTCGAATCGGCGGTTGCTGCTATCGGGCAACATCCGGATTGCGAGATAACGGCTCGCGCATCGCTATATCGAAGTGCACCGGTGGGTTTCACTCCACAACCCGATTTTATCAACAGTGTCATTGAAGTTCGCACACAACTAGCACCTCACGCCCTGCTCGCCCTGCTAATGGAGATTGAACAACGCTTTGGTCGTACCCGACGCTTTACCAATGCGCCGCGCACGCTGGATCTGGATATTTTATTGTATAACCAAGAGCAGATTCACACTAACGATCTCATCCTTCCACATCCACGCATGCACCAACGCGCATTTGTGTTGAGACCTCTGCTGGAAATACGCCCTGACACCCACATTCCCGGTCTCGGTGCGGCACAAAACTGGCTAAACCATACACGCGAGCAAGTCGCGGAAAAGGTCACGTCATTGATCTGTTACAACGACCTGGCGCATTTATTGCCGTTGAGGGCCCGATTGGCGCTGGAAAATCCAGCCTGGCCCGCCGCTTGGCCCTGCATTCAGGGGCAGAAATGCTGCTGGAACAAGCAGAAGAAAATCCGTTTTTAGCGCGCTTTTATCGCGAACCCAAGCGGTATGCGCTAGCGACACAATTGTTTTTTTTATTTCAACGTAGCGCACAGTTTGCCGAATTACGTCAACAGGATTTATTTCGAAAAACCATTGTTTCTGATTTTTTGCTCGACAAAGACCCCCTGTTTGCCCAGTTAAACCTGGACGATGACGAGTTCCGCTTATATCAAACCATTTACCGCGAGTTACGCATGCAAGCCCCTCAACCGGATCTGGTGATTTACTTGCAGGCCAAACCAGCCGTTTTGCTTGAGCGGGTCCGCAAACGCGGCATCACATATGAAGCACAAATTCAAACCGATTATCTAACGCGCCTGGCAGATAAATATGCCAACTATTTTCATCAGTACAATAGGGCTCCCCTGTTAATCGTCAACTGCGAACATTTGAATTTTGCTGACAATGAACAAGATTTTTTGCATTTGGTCGACCGTGTTTCCGCAATGAAGGGGCCACGGGAATTTTTTAACCTGTCAGAGTGATCTTCCAATGAGCAACCTGTTGTCCTTGCAACAAAGACACCGCGCTGGTGAAAAAATCGCCATGTTGACCTGTTACGACGCCAGCTTTGCGGCCCGTCTGGAAAGTGCCGGCATTGATGCCCTGCTGGTCGGTGACAGCCTGGGAATGGTAATACAAGGGCAAACCTCCACCTTGCCAGTCCGTCTGGAACAAATCGTCTATCACACCGCAGCGGTCGCACGCGGCGCGCCGAATACCTTTATCATAGCCGACTTGACGTTTGGCAGTTATCAAACCGGCCCCGCCCAAGCATTCGATGCCGCTGCTCAACTCATGGCTGCCGGGGCACATTGTATAAAACTGGAAGGTGGCGCAGTCATGGCCGAAACCGTTCACTTTTTGGTGTCACGCGGTATTCCGGTCTGCGGACACTTGGGTTTACTGCCCCAATCGGTCTATGCCAGTGGTGGCTACGCCGTACAGGCCAAAACCCGCGAATCAGCCGATCAATTGTTAGATGATGCGTTACTGCTTGAACAGTCGGGCGCTTGCATGCTGGTGCTGGAGGCTATTCCTGCTTTGCTGGCTGCACAAGTCACCCAGCGTGTGCACATCCCAACCATCGGCATTGGTGCTGGCAACCAATGTAGCGGACAAGTACTTGTTCTATATGATATGCTGGGTATCACCCCAAAAAAACCGCCACGATTCGTGCGCAATTTCATGCATGACGTACCAAACATTGATCAAGCCATTGCGCTGTATATTCAGGCCGTGCGTGACGGAAGCTTTCCTGCGGATGAACACAGCTTTTTGAAACCCATCTTATGAAGCTCATTCACCATATTGCTGAATTGCGCACGTGGCGAGAGGCCAACCCCCATGTCGCTTTGGTTCCGACCATGGGCAATCTGCACGAAGGGCATTTACACCTGGTTAATCTGGCACGCCAACATGCGGAACACGTTGCAGTCAGCATATTCGTCAATCCGTTACAATTTGGCCCGACCGAGGATTTCACCCGCTACCCGCGTACATTGGAACGAGACGCTGACAAATTGCGTGAATGCGGGGTTGATTTGCTGTTTGCCCCGGATGTCAGCCAAATACTGCCCGCTACACCACGTTGCCAGATTGCGCTCCCAGCATTGGCAAATCAATTATGCGGTGCCACCCGTCCGGGTCATTTTGTTGGGGTTGCCACGATTGTCCTTAAATTATTCAATCTGGTACAACCCGACATTGCCTGCTTCGGCAAAAAAGACTACCAGCAATTAAGCATTATCCGCATGATGGTCGAGGATTTTAACGTACCGATCGAGATTATTGCGGGTGAAACCCAACGGGCAGCCGACGGCTTGGCATTATCATCGCGCAACCAATACCTGACCCCCGACGAACGCGCGCGCGCGCCGCAATTATTTCAGCAATTACAGTTGATTACCCATCTTGCCCAACAAGCAGATGCAAACGTTAGCCAACTGGAGCAAAATGCCTGGCAAACGCTTGCTGAGGCCGGCTGGCAACCTGACTATATTCAGATTCGCAATCGGCATCTGGCTGAGCCAACCCCACAAGATCAACAACTGGTGGTGGTGGGCGCAGCCCGTCTTGGCAACACCCGCCTGATTGATAATCTGGAATTTAGCCGCCAACCTGCATGAAAACCCGTCACCACCAGCCCACGAAATAGAGTCTGTAGAGGAACACTAAGGAAGCGCTGGTAATAAGGCATCGACTCTTGAGCCAGCGAATAAGTCGTCGGGGATGGGATTGCACCCTCCCTGACCGGGCCTTTAAAACCTCGCCGTTCAGGGCAATGCTTGGCACTCCTTCCGATCTGAAAACCAGGGTTTCAAACCAGCCAGGAAGCAGGATCAATGCGTCACTTGGCCGGCAAGATCCGGTTTAATGTTCGGCATTGCCGGATCAGCTTGCTGCGCCGCAGCGCTGGCACCGGCAGTCAACTTATCAGAAATATCCGTACCGGTTTCTGTGTCTAAAGATGCCTTTCCATCACGCAAAATATCGTCTTCGGTTTTCTTGTTGAGCACGATAATACTGATACGACGATTGATAGGGGCAGCCGGGTCGGCTTTATTGAGCGGAATCGACGATGCCATGCCCACCACACGCAGCACCTTGTCATCGGACATACCACCAGCCACCAATTCGCGTCGCGCCGCATTGGCACGATCGGTAGACAGCTCCCAATTGCTGTACGCAGTACCGCCATTTGCATACGCCGTAGAATCCGTATGGCCGGTAATGCTGATACGATTGGGAACCCCGTTTAAGGTTTGCCCAATCGCATGCAAAATATTTTTGGTATAGGGTTCTAACTCCGCTTTGGCCGAGGCAAACATCGGGCGATTTTTTTCATCGACAATCTGGATACGCAGACCATCGGTTGTGATATCCAGCAATAATTGATTTTTGAATTGCTTTAAATCAGGGTTTGCGTCAATTGCTTGCTGTATTTGTTGTTTTAATTGTTCCAGACGAATTTTCTCAAGCTTTTGTGCTTCAGCATACGCCGACTTGGGATCAATCTTCATTTCGTCATGCGGGTTTTCCCCGCGTTTGACTTGGCCGGTTTGGCGCGTCAGGTCTTGACCACCCCCCTTAATCACACTGGTGCTGTCACCACTGCCGTCGCCGCCCTGCATGGCTATTTTCAAAGGCGTTGAAAAATAGGCGGCAATCCCTTTCAACTCCCCTTTAGTGGTCGATCCTAGCAACCACATCAATAAAAAGAACGCCATCATGGCGGTAACGAAGTCGGCGTAGGCGATCTTCCACGCCCCACCATGATGGCCACCCTCTATTTTTTTAATGCGTTTAATAACGATCGGACGCGGATTTTCTGCCATGATATCTTACCTGTACCCCTTTAACCGAATCAGCATTCAAACCAAACAATCTGCGTGTCTTTACGCTTGACATTTATTCAAAACAGAAAAACAACCCGTTGTTTTCTCTATTTTCGTTTGACATGCTCTTCCAGTTCCGAGAATCCGGGACGCTCAGTTGAGTAAAGCACCTTCCGACCAAATTCAACGGCCAATGCCGGCGCGAAACCGTTCAAACTGGCCAACAATGTGGTGCGCACACATTGCAGCATTTTGCTCGATTCATCCAGTTTTTGTTCCAGCAAACCGCCCAAAGGACCAATAAAGCCATACGCCAGCAAAATCCCCAAAAATGTACCCACCAAAGCATGGGCGATCAATTCACCGAGTTCAGCAGGGGGGGCACCCACCGATTCCATGGTGTGCACCACCCCCATCACAGCAGCAACGATACCAAACGCCGGCATACCATCAGCCAGTTTATTCACACTATGGGCGGGCACAGCACCTTCGTGATGGTGGGTTTCCAACTCATTGTCCATCAGATTTTCAATCTGCATGGCATCCATATTGCCCGACACCATCAAACGCAAGTAATCGGTCATGAATTCAACCACATGATGATCCTTCAAGACGTTGGGATACTTGCCGAAAACCGCACTGCCCTCCGGATTTTCCACGTCGGCTTCAATGGACATCAATCCTTCCTTACGCACCTTGCTAAGGAGATCAAACATCAATGCCAGCAAATCCATGTACAACGCCTTGGTATAAGCCGACCCCTTGAAGCAGGTCGGTAACGCCTTCAAGGTTGCTTTGACCGCCTTGTTGGTATTCCCTACCAGGAACGCACCGAGCGCACCACCGAAAATCATCAGTAATTCAATCGGTTGAAACAAGGCAGCCAAATGACCACCCGCCATGGCGAATCCGCCAAAAATGGCGGCAAGCACCACCACATAACCAATCATGACAAACACAAAACCCCCTTTGTCGCTCGATTACTCGACCATCTTATGTACCGGCATTTCGACCAAAACCATAAACCGCTTAACCCGATCTTTTCACTCATCTTGCCGACGTTCCCGCACATCCTGCCGACCTGATTTCAACCCTTGCAGACATATGGGCTTAAATATACCACGCATACAGACTTTTTCGCATACCTGCTGTGCGAATTATTCGATCAGGAGGCACATTCGGAACGATAAATTCATAACTTACCAACAGGCTGCCCGGACGCATCGACGCCTTTGCAATCTGCCAAACATCCGGCATAGCAGCGGGAGACAAATACGCATACACCAGATCAACATCTTTCCAGTCGAGGTGATGATAATCACAGCGCATGAAATGGACTCGGGCACCTTGCCGCCACGCTTTAAAGCGACTGATCAACCATGGCATCGGCGCCAACTCGACGCCACTCACAACGCATTGCGGATATACCTTCGCCAGCCAGATAGCAAACCCGC
>DDOT01000003.1:0-4903 GCA_002341815.1 Thiobacillus sp. UBA2487
ATCCGCCGTTTGCCCTGCACCCGTACCGGATGTTGAAGCTCCAATCTGCACGCCATTCAGTGTTAATTGACCTGCTGCGAGTCCTGCGCCTGAAACGGTACCCGATCCGGTAACGCTGGCGAGGCTTCCCACACTGCCCATGTTGGCATTGGTCATGTTGGCAATCGACGACACCTGAATTTGACTGCTGCTGGTATTGTTGGCACCCACCTGGAATGTTTCCGATTGGAATGAGCCATTCAACAAGCTAACACCGTTAAAGTTGGATGAGGTGGCAATTCGTTGGTTTTCTTGCAACAACTGTTGCACTTGCGTATTCAAGTCTTGTCGATCAGTTGACGTATTGGTGGCGTTGGCTGCTTCAACGGCCAAGCCACGAATGGTTTGCAAGTTGGCCAGAATCGTTGACATATCGCCTTGGGCGGTTTGAGCCAGCGACACGCCATTGCTGGCATTCATTGATGCTTGGGTATAACCGTTTACTTGCGTGGTCATGTTTTGTGCGATGGCGTAACCTGCGGCATCATCGGCAGCACTATTAACCCGCAGACCGGAAGACAGACGTTGAATCGTTGTGGTCAGTTGGCTTTGCGAATTGCTCAGATTGTTCTGGGCAATCAACGATGACATATTGGTATTTAAATAGGATGACATGATATTTCTCCTTGGTTCCTGTGACTCGGTGATTCAGCCCTAAACAGTGATTCGCTTTATATCGATTCGCGTTTTCACCGTTGTTATGACCTTTATCGTCCGGTATCTGGAAAAATTTAGCTTTAAAATCAAAAATTTATCCGATAATTTTCACAAAAAACACTCATGCATATCCCAGTTTACGTCAAATCCAAGAAAATCTTTAGCCTGATCGTGTGTAAACGATTGGCTTGGCGCGCGAATCAATAACGATATTGCAGCTTACCGTCAACCCGAGTGAAACCATCTGTCAATGCGCGAGTTAATCCTGCGCCAGCACCACGCGGTTCTTGCCTGCCCGCTTGGCCTGATACATGGCAGTATCAGCCCGCTTGATGGTGGCAATCAAATCTTCGCCCAGTTTACGTGTGGCCACGCCAGCGCTGAACGTAATGAACAATTTTTGGTTGTTGTACATAAAAATTCGTTTGGTCAGTTCTTTTTGGAGTCGCGAGATCACGACAACAGCTTCCTCACTTGGGGTGTCTGGCAACAACACCACAAATTCTTCCCCGCCAAAACGACCCACCACGTCCATGGCGCGCATGGTGTCACGAATAATGCGCACCACATGAATCAGCGCCTCATCACCTGCATCGTGCCCATGCTCGTCATTAAGACGTTTAAAATCGTCAAGATCAAGCAATGCCACACTCAGCGGGGTACCTTGCCGGTCTGCGCGGGCTTGTTCGCGTTCCATGGCATCATCCAGGCCACGACGATTCAAGCTGCTGGTCAACTGGTCATGGATCGCCAACGCGCTGATTTCAGCCAATTGGGACTCAAGCTGCTGAATTTTGGCTTCTGCCGCCTGCACCTCGCGTTTGGCATCAATCATGTGATCACGCGATTGCAACGCTTCTGCCTGAATGTGTCGCGTATCACGCATCACATCTGCCAAAATGGTATTCAAATCTGCAATATTGCTGGCTTGCGCTATTTTTTGCGAGTAGTCTTCAATTTTGCCATGATAATCTTCAGTAGAAGACGCCATGCTGCCCAACCGATCAATGAAAATGGTAATCATATTACGGACTGTGGCTTTGGCTTCGCTAAGACTATCGCGCAAGGTTCCTTGACGGTAAATGACTTCTTTAAGGCCCTTTGATGCATCTTCCAGTGCACGATGATTGATCGGGCCATCAATCAGGCTTTGTACAACCTGTAATTGTCCACGCAACCAACTGTCGTCGTCCAACAAAAATGCAATGTTATCCAGCAACAAACGGAACAAACGCAACAACATCTCTTGTTGTTCGCTAATTTCGCCGCTTTTGAGCTCCACCCGATAACAAAATTGTTTGATACGATTACCAATCGCATTCATTTCCGCTTCGTTGGCCGCATCCCGCACTGCGTCACCCAGCAAAGCGGCTTCGGCAGCCAGCTCTGGATGAGGTGACAGCAATGAGCTCAGGGAAAAGCTTAGGGTTCGATTTAGCAACTCACGCAACAATTTAATTTGCGGGGTTAATGGGGCAGAATTGGCTGGAATGCTCGCGACCGGTGCTTGCGTGGGCGTAAGTGCCGAGGCTTTCCTTAAGTATTCGATGATGTCCGTGCAACCGGCTTCAAACGCATCCCAATTGCCATTATCAACAGATTTTTGCAAATAACGTCCCAATGACGACAACTCACCCGGCATTTGGCTTACATTGGCGGCAATATGTTGCATCACCGGAATGGGAGAGGGTACTGCGGGATGGCCCGCGATGGCATCATAGACCTCGCGATAAGCATCCGGGGTCGGCGCAATTTGCCGGCTTGCCAATTGTCGAAAGGCTTCGCGGGCAATTTCTGCGGGATTCTGGCCGATATTTTCCTTCATAATGACACGCTCTCAATCAATGCTCGCAACACACAACAGTGGCAATGATACAGATGTGGTCAAAAAACAAAGCGAAGAATACAGCAACTTTTCAGCATTAGTTTTGCAATCTGGTAACGAATACAGCCGCACATTATCGACACACGATCCGGCACCGCAAGCAGGATTACACCAGTTTATTTTTCATCGCATAATGCATGAGTTCTGCGTTATTTTTAAGTTTCATTTTTTGTAACAAACGCGAACGATACATGCTAACTGTTTTGACAGACAGGTTAAGTTCTTTGCCAATATCACTGACAGATTTACCCGAGGCAATCATGGTAAGGGTTTGGTATTCCCGGTCAGACAGTATTTCATGCGGAGAAACCAGATGATCGCCACTTACTTGATTGGCCAGTGCTTGTGCGACTTCTTTGTTGATGTACTTTCTGCCAGCCACCACTTCCCGAATGGCGCTGACCAGTTCATTGGGCGCACTTTGCTTGTTCAGATATCCGGAGGCGCCCGCTTTCAAGGTACGGATGGCGTATTGATCTTCTTTATGCATGCTCAGAATCAATACATGGATATCGGGTGCTTCCTTGCGAATTTGTTTCAGAACCTCGATACCATTTTTATCCGGCATGGAAATATCCAGTAACAAAACATCGTACGCGCCCAAACGCGCCAAACGGACCGCATCAAGACTGCTGGCAGAGTCGCCCGCCAACTCAATATCCTCGGTGTCGGTCAGTATTTGTTTAACGCCTTCACGCACAATGGCATGATCATCGATAATGAAGACTCTGATTTTTTGAGCAGATTCACTCAGATTCATGATGTTTACTCAGTGGAATTCTAATAAGCAAGCGCGTACCAAGACCAAGCGTTGAATCAATGGTCAGTTCGCCATGCAACGATTCAACGCGCTCGGTCATACCGCGCAAGCCAAACGAGTGTGGCTTTATTTGGTCTGATTGTTCCATACCTTGACCATTATCTGCAATGGTCATTTCAACACAATTGTCCAATTCCCGCAATTTAACATCTACGTTCGTCGCCTTTGCATGTTTTGTGATGTTGGTCAAGGCTTCTTGAAAAATCCTGAACAATGCGGTGGCCTGATCTGCTGACAATTCAATATCTTCTTGCGCGCACGCGAGTTGTAAAGGAATTCCGGTTAAACGCATGAATTCACGTGCTTGCCATTCAATGGCGGCAACAATGCCGAAATCCAGTACCGCCGGACGTAAATCACCCGAAATGCGGTGAATGGACTCAATGGTTCGATCGACCAATTGATCCAGATAATCCAAACGTTCGCTCGTATCGCTATGGTTTGGATGACGTTTGCGCAAAAGCGCCAATGCCATTTTAATCGCGGTTACATTTCCCCCCAAATCATCGTGAATCTCTCTTGCGATGCGCGTGCGTTCTTGTTCTTTTAATTGCTGTACATGCGCCGACAGTTCAGCCAACTGCGCATGGGAACGACGAACCTCTTCTTGTTCACGTTTGGTTTTGGTAATGTTGGTAATCACGCCATCCCACGAAGTACCTGATGCCAGTTTACGTGGGGTAGCGCGAATGTTGATCCACTTAACGTCTTGCCAGTCGGCAATCCAGATTCGCCCTTGCCAATTAAGCGCAGTCAACTGAAACATTGATCGGTCAAGTGCCTGCGTAAGTCCGTCACGGTCTTCCGGCAATATCAAATCAAAGAAAATACGCGGCTCGTCCATCAGGGCCTCTGCGGAAACCCCTAACAAGGTTGAACAACGTTCACTGAGATAAGTGAAGCTGAACTGCTGATCATGTTCACGACGGCATTGAAACACCAAACCGGGAATATTCGTCACGATGGCTTGATAACGGGTTTCACTAAGTTGTAATGCGCGGGCTGTGGCCTTGGCAACACTAATATCCGTACCGATGGCAATATAAATGGGAGGACTGTCCGAGCCTGCCGAAAACAATCGAAATGACACCGGATAAAAAGTGCCGTCACGTCGCCAGTGGCGTGTTTCATAGCATACACACGCGTCACCCCCGTGCAGTTGACCCACGTAACCGTTCCATTGCGCCTGCGTCATATCAACCGACATATCGACAGGCGAGAGCACCAGCATGGTTTGCAAATCTTGCTGCAGATTGCTTAAGGCCGTTTGATTGACGTGCCAAAACCGTCCGGAATCACGCCCAATGAAATAAACCTCATCGAGTGAGTTATCCAGCACGGTTAACAGCCAGTCGGTATTGATCCAATCAGTGTTTGACACGACATCACAATTATAGTTAATAACCCGATCTTTTCATGAATTCGCGTGATGATCACGCAGCATTTTGTTACAGAGTGGAATTTTATGAAAGCGTGGCGTCGTTATTCATACGCCCAATTGA
>DDOT01000003.1:4923-9889 GCA_002341815.1 Thiobacillus sp. UBA2487
GGGTTAACACGTTTTAACGTTGATTTATAGCGGTTTTATAATGCTCGCAACAGCTTGACATCACGTCAAGCTGTCGGCCAACAAACATGATCGGTTAGGTCCAATCGCCGCCACCGCCGAAATCTCCACCATCATCCCATGAACTGTCGTTGGTGATGCCAAAATCGTTTCCGCCCATATCATTATTGACTGGTGCCTCCCACGCGCCATTCCCCTGTGACAGTTCGCCGGCACTGGCTCGACCGCCATCCATCAAATGGTGTGCAATTTCCTCACCGGCCACCATGCCCGCACCGACGGCCGCACCGGTCATCAAATTAGAAACAATACCAGAACCGCCACCGGCTGCAGGCATAACACCGCCACCACCAGGCATCATCGGGGCGCCGCCATAAGGATTACCCGGATATCCGCCGGGAGGCGGGTACGCGCCCCCTTGATAACCGGAATAGTAAGGACCGGGGCCGGCCGGAATCACCCGTGAGCGGGCGCCAAACATGCGCATCAACCAAAAGACACCAAAAATCGCAATGATTCCCATGACAAACAACCCCCATGGAAAATGTGATCCTTGTCTAACTGGTTGAATTTGCGGATTCGGCGCCGCGTGACCTGCATTCAACTGGCTTTCCAGTTCGCGAACCGATGCAGGGCTTGCAAAAGCCAATGTAGCATTGTATTGACGCGCAGTCGCCAATTCACTGCGGGCCTGATCAAGTTTGCCTTCGCGCGCCAGGATTTCTGCATCAACATAATGCGCTTTGGCGCTATCAGGATGATGTTGCAGAACGAATCCCATCATTTGTTCTGCTTGATCGAGACGTCCAGCCTGTGCTGCTTGATAAACATCATGCATGGATGGCTCAGTTTCCGCTAACGCAAGACCGGCAAACATTAGTCCTGCAGCCAGCACGGATGCTTTAATCAACCGAGTGCTCATATTTTCTCCAGATAAAATCAGGATACAAAATCCTGTCGTGAATCCGTTGTTGGGGTAACAGGGCAATTTTCAAGTAATTTAACCCGAAAATATTTCCATACTATTATGGCATCAGACAGCAATTGATGCTGACAAGTTCCTGAAGAAGCGCCAATTGATTCTCGCGCGGTCACGACGGCGACTTGGCGGGATGAACTGCAAGACGTTAATCAGCGCTTCCCTAACCAAGCCGGTATATTTGACTAACCGGTTCGATCTTATCATCAAAAAATTGCCAGAAGTCGCTGATCCTGCGAAGATAGACAAACAAGCATCATAACAATGAGGATTTTCTTATCATGCCGCGGGTTTCGGTCATTCTAACATCGTGTAATCATGAACATCATGTTCAAGAAAGTATCCAGAGCGTTCTTGCCCAAACATGGCCTGATTTTGAATTACTGATCCTGGATGATGCGTCCACTGACCGCACGTGGGCGCTAATTCAAGCAATAGATGACCCGCGCATTTGTTGCATGCAAAACGCTCAGCGCATGGGGCAGATTTATTCGATTCAGTCCGGTTTAACCATCCACGCCCAAGGCGATTATATTGCCATTCTGAGCGCGCAGGACGTGTGGGAAACGGAAAAGCTAGCCAAACAAGTTGCCGTTCTGGATGCATCGCCGAATGTAGCCGCGGTATTTACGCATGCGTCTGCGATAACCCAGGATGGTGGCACCAGTGATGCGGCAAGTTTGCAAGCCGGTTTGTTCAACCAACCCAACCGCACGCGTCAACAATGGTTGCAACACTTCTTTTACAACGGCAACCCGCTATCGTTGTCCAGCTCGCTAATTCGCAAAAGCGCTTGTTTACAAGCGGGCGCATGGGAATCCTGGCTATCAGAGTTGGCCGATATGTCCCTGTGGATCAGATTATGCATGCAACACGAGTTGCATGTGCTGCCAGAATCGTTGGTGCGTGTTCGCATACTGGATGACGCGACAAACAGCGTTCAAACCACCACCACTAACCGTCGCAACAACGAACACTATCAGTTATTACATCACTATCGTTCGATCACGGATATTGACCAACTGATCGGCGTTTTTCCGGATGCCATTCGCTATCGCCGCCGCCATGAGAACGACACCCGATTTGCTTTGGCGATGATGGCGCTGGCCGGACATAGCCAAACCATTCATAAACAGTTCGGTGTTCATCAGTTATATCAACTCATGGCAGAACCGCTTGCTGCAGAACGGTTGTTACGTTTATACCAATTCGATGCCGAAGCCATGCGCAGAATTTCTGGTGAGCACCATTTGTTTGCAACGCAAACGACTGCCGTGCCGGCACAAACGATTATCCAAAGCACGCAACCGTGGGTTGACGATGGTCGTTGGTCACCTCAAGAACAAGCATGGGCAAGTGAAGCAATGCATGCGACCCCGGCGCTTGATTGCACCCTGTGGGTGATTAAACGCAACAACCATGATGCAGACGATAGCAGCCTTACCAGCTTGAAAAATCAGTGGGTAAACGTTGAGTATAAAACTGTTACATTAAGTGAGTCGCCCATACAAGCGCTTAACCAAGCCGTTGAGCGCACGAATTCGACATGGATTGCGTTCATCGATGCCGGCGATCAACTGGCAGCGGATGCCAGTTTTCGTGTTGCATTGGCCATTCAACAACATCCTGAGTGGCAGGTCATTTATACCGACGAAGATACGTATGATCTGAATGGCGAACATAAAACGCCACATTTCAAACCGGATTTTAATCTGGATTATTTGCATAGCATGCCTTATGTTGGCGGCCTTCTGCTGATTAAAAAAACCTTGTTTGATGAATTGGGCGGCTTCAGCGATGCCGCCGCCGGTGTAGAAGAATATGATTTCCTGCTGCGCACGTGGGAAAAGGTTGGTGATGCCGGCATTGGACACGTTGCGGAAGTCTTGTATCACCGCCGCCAAGGCGCCCCTGGCCGCATGCCGATCAATATGGATCAGACCATGCAAGGCAACGCATCCGCTTTGTCTCGCCATTTTGAGCGACAAGCCATTAAGGCTGAAATTCTCAAAGGCCCCTTTGCGCCCACCATGCGGGTGCGTTACGAATTGACCAGCACGCCGTTGGTGTCGATCATTATTCCCACCCGAAATCAATTGCCGATGCTTCGGCGTTGTCTCGAATCGATTATTGAAAAAACCCGCTACACACAGTATGAAATTCTGGTAGTCGATAATGACAGTGACGATGCGGAAACGTGTCAATACCTGAGTTTAATCGAAGACAACAAAGCCGCTTTTGGCGATCGCATCCACATTGTCCGCCATCCCGGCGTGTTCAATTTTTCTGCCATGAATAACCGTGCCGTTGAATTGGCGCGCGGCGAACTGATTTTGTTACTGAATAACGACACTGCCAGCCTGCATGACGAGTGGTTAGATGAACTCGTCAGTCATGCGTTGCGCCCCAATGTCGGCATTGTTGGCGCTAAATTGCTGTTTCCGGATGGGAAAGTACAACATGCAGGGGTTATATTAGGTCTTCGTGGTCCAGCAGAACATGTGTTTTTACAAGTCGCCGCCAATTTCCCCGGTTACCTTGGGCGAGCACAATTAACCCAAAACCTATCAGCCGTCACCGGTGCCTGTTTGATGATACGCAAGTCACTCTATCAACAGGTAGGGGGGTTGGATGAAACCGACTTCAAAGTGTCTTACAACGATATCGACTTGTGCCTGAAAGTACGCGCATCCGGACACCGTATCGTGTTTACCCCATGGGCACTTTTATTGCACGAGGGTTCGGCCAGCCAAAAGAGTGGGGTAGAAGTCAGCGCAAATGAAGCCAAACAGGCGCGTTTTCGTGATGAAAAACGCGCATTTTATCAAAAATGGCGCAGCAAAATTGCGTTCGATCCCGCCTATAACCGGCACATGAGCCTGGCAGGTGCCGGGTATGATTTGGAAACCTTGCCGATGTTGTCATGGGACCCGGACTGGAAACCACGTCCCCGCATATTGGCGTACCCATACGATCATTTTGGTTGTGGTGAATACCGCATCCTTGCCCCGATGCGCGCATTACAGACAGCAGGGCGCGTGCAAGGAGGCCAAACCATGCGTGCGTTGCTGCCGGCCGAAATTGAACGCATGGCACCCGATAGCATCATTTTACAAAAACCGGTTGAAGACCCCCACTTTCAGTGGCTTGAAGAACAGGATGCCGTGCGCTCGATTTTTCGGGTATTTGAACTGGATGATCTGCTCACCAATCTGCCGATAAAAAGCGCCCATCGCGGACACATTCATAAAGACATTGCCAAACGCATGCGCAACGGCTTTCAATTTTGTCATCGCTTGGTAGTCAGCACCGAACCATTGGCACATGAATACAAAGGCTTGATGGATGATATTGTTGTGCAGCCGAATTATATCGAACGGGCCAAGTGGGGGCATTTACGTTCACGCAAAAATCGTGGGCGCTTGCCGCGCGTGGGTTGGGCTGGCGGCATAGGCCATACCGGTGATCTGGAAATGGTAGCGGATGTGGTACGTGATTTGGCGGACGAGGTGGAATGGGTGTTCTTCGGCATGTGCCCACCGGCACTGATGCCACACATTCATGAATTTCACCCGGGCGTCGCATTACAAGATTACCCGGCCAAATTGGCCAGCCTGGACCTCGATTTGGCAATTGCACCGCTGGAAGATAATGCGTTCAACGAATCCAAAAGTAATTTACGCCTGTTGGAATATGGCGTGCTGGGCTACCCGGTCGTATGTTCAAATGTCACTGCATACCAGAACAATATCCCGGCCTGGCGGGTAAGCAACAAATATCGAGACTGGATTAGAACCATTCGTGAGTTGATTTCAGACCGACAATCATTAGCCTTGGCAGGAGAGACCATACGCGAGCATATTCACGCGCATTGGATGCTGGAAGATCATTTGGATGAATGGCTGAAGGCGTGGTTGCCTTAAGGAAAAGTTGATTCACTTCATCCACGAGTTACATTATAGACAAAAT
>DDOT01000095.1 GCA_002341815.1 Thiobacillus sp. UBA2487
TGGGCGCCGGCAGTCTGGTGGCGGAAGGCAAACACCTGGAAAGCGGCTGGCTGTACCTGGGCCGCCCCGCCAAACCGATCCGCAAACTGAATGCTGATGAATTCAACTGGCTGCGCTATTCTGCGCAGCATTATGTGGAACTCGCCGCCAGATATCGGTAGGCATCGTTCAGGCGCGTTTGATTAACGTACCCACCCCGTTGCGCGTCAACACTTCCAACAACAACGCGTGCTTCACCCGACCGTCGATGATATGCGCGGTTTGCACGCCACCACGCACCGCTTCAAGCGCACAGTTGATTTTTGGCAGCATGCCACCATAAATAGTGCCATCTTCGATCAATTCGTGTACCCGTGGCGCGGTAAGACCGGTTAAGAGCGTACCTTCTTTATCCATCACGCCAGGCGTGTTGGTCATCAGAATCAGTTTTTCGGCGCGCAGTGTTTCGGCCAGTTTGCCGGCCACCAAATCGGCGTTGATATTATACGATTCGCCATCGCGACCGGCGCCCACCGGCGCGATCACGGGGATAAAATCCCGGCTGTCGAGCAATTCAACCAGTTGCGGATCAATGCATACCACTTCGCCAACCGCGCCAATATCCAGCTTGTTGCCTATGTTTTCACGGTCGTCAATCAACATTTTTTTGGCTTTGATCATATCGCCATCTTTGCCGGTAAGCCCTACCGCTTTGCCACCATGCTGATTGATCAGACTAACAATTTCTTTATTGACCAGACCGCCAAGCACCATCTCAACCACGTCCATGGTTTCGGCATCGGTCACGCGCATGCCTTGCACAAACTCGCTTTGTTTGCCGACGCGTTGCAACAAGTCACCGATTTGCGGACCGCCGCCATGCACAATTACCGGATTCATGCCGACCAGTTTCAGCAGCACCACGTCGCTGGCAAACCCTGCCTTAAGCGTTGCATCGGTCATGGCATTACCACCGTATTTGATGACGATGGTCTTGTCAAAAAAACGCTGGATAAACGGTAATGCCTCAGACAAAACCTGCGCTTTATCGGCGGGCGAGAAGTGGTGGGTCTANNATAGGCGAGAAGTGGTGGGTCGTAAATTGGGTATCTGGCATGACGATCTCTTTTCCTGCATGGCAATCAATGTGCGAATTCTAACTGAATCCCGTGATTTAATGTGACGCTTGTCGTTCATGAAAAGATCGGAATAGGGAACGACACGGTCAGACTGTTTTTCGCGCTACAATTACGCTTTTCTTATAACAACATCACACGTCTATGGACACTCCCCTGATTGGAATTGTCATGGGCAGTCAAAGCGACTGGCCTGTGATGCAATATGCCGCAGCACAACTCAAAGCCTTGGGCGTGCCTTATGAAGCCCGCGTGGTATCTGCCCATCGCACCCCCGACCTGTTGTTTGATTATGCAGGCAGCGCGAGCCAACGCGGTTTGCGCGGCATTATTGCCGGCGCCGGCGGCGCTGCCCATCTGCCGGGCATGCTGGCAGCGAAGACGATTGTACCGGTCCTGGGTGTTCCGGTGCCATCGCGTTATTTAAAAGGTATGGATTCCTTGTTGTCGATTGTGCAAATGCCAAAAGGCATTCCTGTTGCCACATTCGCCATTGGCGAGGCGGGCGCAGCCAATGCGGCCCTGTTTGCCGCTGCCATGCTAACGCACGAATTGCCGGGACTCGCTGAAAAATTAAACAGCTTCCGCACCGGCCAAACCGAACAGGTACTCAACATGGAGCTGCCGGATGTCGCACTTTGAAGCACCTGACATGATTCTGCCTGGTGCCACCTTGGGTATGTTGGGTGGCGGGCAACTGGGTCGCATGTTTACCGTTGCTGCACGCAACATGGGGTATCGGGTAGTGGTCCTGGACCCCGATCCTGACAGCCCGGCGGGGCAACTGGCCGACCAGCACCTGCAATCGGCCTACCACGATACGGTAGCACTGGATGCCATGGCGCAACAATGTGCCGTGATCACCACCGAATTTGAAAACATACCGGCGGACAGCCTGCAGCATCTCGCTTTGCAATGTCCGGTCAAGCCTTCTGCGGCAGCCGTTAGCATTGCCCAAAATCGGGTGGCGGAAAAACGCTGGCTGCGAGACAATGGATTTGCTACAGCGCCTTTTTCCGTCATTGCTTGGGCGGCCCAAATTCCCGATGCTTGCCAACACACAGGATTTCCAGCCATTCTCAAAATTGCCCGCTTTGGCTACGATGGCAAAGGGCAAGTTGTGGTGCACAGTCAGCGCGAGGTGGAGACGGCGTTTGCCCGGTTTAACCATGACATCTGCGTATTGGAAAAGCGGGTTGAACTGGCAACCGAAATATCGGTGGTGCTGGGACGCAACAGCAACGGCCAAACAGCTTGCTTTCCGGTCGCTGAAAACATCCACCACAACGGCATACTGGACATCAGTCTGGCACCTGCGCGGGTCAACACGCGTTTGCAAGACGATGCTCGACAAATGGCCTTGGACATTGCGCATAAACTGGCCTATTGTGGTGTGCTGGGCGTTGAGTTCTTTGTCACGCATGACGGTCAATTGCTGATCAACGAAATCGCACCACGTCCGCACAACAGCGGGCATTTCACGCTGGATGCCTGCCTGACCAACCAATTTGAGCTACAAGTGCGTGCAGTTTGCAACCTGCCGCTGGGCGCCACCAGCCAGCACACGCCGGCCGCCATGGTCAACCTGCTGGGTGATTTGTGGGGCGATACTGCCCCGTCATGGCAAGAATTATTACGCTTTCCGCAAGCCAAACTACATTTGTATGGCAAGGAGCAGGCCCGAGCGGGCAGAAAAATGGGGCATTTTACCTGCCTGGCNNTTTTTCCCTGCCTGGCCGATACAACAGACGCAGCATTGGCATTGGCCAGCATCATCCGGCAACAAATAGGCATTCATCACTGATCACGGGAGTACCGGTATGCCGCATTTTCCGCAGTTTGTGCATTGGTTTCGCGCCGCAGCCCCCTTCATCAACGCCTTCCGTGACAAAACATTTGTCGTGGCGTTTGGCGGTGAAATGCTGGTAGACGAACAGTTCACCGGCTTGGCCCATGACCTCAACCTGCTTAACAGTCTGGATGTGCGAGTGGTGCTGATACACGGCGTGCGCCCGCAAGTAGAGGAACACCTGTTGCAACGTCAAGCCGTGATTCGGTATGTTGACGGCTTACGGGTTACCGATGACAATGCCTTGGCTTGCGTCAAAGAAGCGGTTGGCGAGGTTCGGGTAGAAATAGAAGCCAAACTCTCGATGGGCATGCTGAACACCCCCATGGCCAATGCCGATATTCGCGTGGTTTCCGGCAATTTTGTCACCGCACGTCCGCTTGGTGTGCGCGGAGGCGTTGACCTGCTGCACACGGGCACTGTTCGCAAGATCAATGCCAATGCCATTCGGCAACGTCTGGATGATCATGACATGGTGCTGCTGTCGCCACTGGGCTACTCACCCACCGGTGAAATTTTCAACCTGTCGCTGGAAGACGTTGCCAGCGCAGCGGCCAGCGCCTTAAAAGCCGACAAGTTGATTTTTCTGATGGACCAACCCGGTATTCATGACCTGCAAGGCCATTTGATCCAGCAACTGACCATTCCCGAAGCGCGTGCTCATCTGCAAGCACGCGGTCAACAAGATGATGATGCCAGTTACTATTTACCCGCTGCCATTTCAGCGTGCGAAGCGGGCGTGGCGCGGGTACATTTCATCAGTCGCTATCAAGATGGCAGCCTGTTGGCCGAGCTGTTTACCCACGACGGGGTAGGCACCATGCTCTCCCAGGCCAGACTGGAAACCTTGCGCCCCGCCACCATGGACGATGTCGGCCGTATCCTGCAATTAATCCGTCCGCTGGAAGAGCGCGGCAATTTGGTGCGCCGCTCACGCGAACGACTGGAAATGGACATCGACCGCTTTCAGGTGCTGGAATACGATGGCCATGTCATTGGTTGCGCTGCACTGTACCCGTTTAACGAGGAACATGCCGGTGAAATGGCCTGTCTGGTTGTGCATCCTGATTATCGGGGGCACGAACTGGGCGACCGGTTGTTGCAAGCGATCGAACAAAACGCACGACAACAACAGTTGCGCAAGTTGTACGCGCTCACCACCCACACCGAACACTGGTTTCTTGAACGAGGCTTCAAACCTGCCAATGTGAGCGATCTGCCGCAAGAAAAGCAAGCCAATTACAATAGCGAACGTCGATCCAAGGTGTTTGTCAAACAGCTGTAATAATCCGGAAGCGCAAAATGACCATCCTCCAATCCCCTCGTTCTGTCGAACGTCTGGTCACTGGCCGACCCACATCAGATGGCGCCGGTGTCAAACTCACCCGCGTCCTCACGGGCGACCTGCAACAGCGGCTGGACCCATTTCTGATGCTGGATGCCTGAGGATGATGTAAACCGCTCAAACCATCCCCATTCTGCGCAACGTTTACATGCTCTGATAAAACGAAGCCGGAGGAGCCATCCCGACCACTTCGGTCAGGAAACGATTTAAATCGCTTTGAATGGCACCGACCGACAGATCAGTTCGATACACCAAATTTCCGTTTAACAACGCTACCGAAATCACGGAAGCCGGAATCGACAAGCCATATTGACCATAGTATTTGGTGATACCGTTGGAAATCGTATTTGCAATTTGGGACAATTGCGTTGTATTACTTTTTGCATTCGCAATCTGGTCAACAGCTGTCCGGTAGGCACTGATAAACGCTTGTACTTCTGCTGTGCGGGTTGCGTCATTCAACACCGTCGCGCGTACCGAAATACCTCCATTCGGTAATTGGCTGGAAGGCCAAGCAGTATACCCGGTAAACAATGACTGATAATTAACGGCGCGCACCATCGGACCAGATGGCGTTTGTTTCACTGTACTATCCATGATCAATCCTGTTGATGAAGGCTCGACCAATGAAATTGCCGATGGCGTTTCTCCGGATGACGGATTGCAATCAGAATTCGTATTCATAGGTTGTTGCTGCAAAATCAGGGAGACTGCCTGCATAACTGGCGCATAGCACACATCAAAACTCCCGACGGTCAATCCCGCGCGTTTGACTGCCGCCTGAAAAATCAAATCTGGCCCACCTCCCTTACCGCCCGATGTAGGCCCGGAAACCAGCACCCCTTTGCTGACCAGATCAGCAAAGCTGGTGACATTAGCTGACTGCGATGTCATCATGTAAAAACCGTTCCAGAAATTCACAGACACCAATTCCAGATCAGGCACCGTCCCATTGGTTACATCTTGTGCAGCGACATAGGTCATTGACAACAATGCGTCACCCGATCCGTTGGACAAGGCCGTCGCCGCCTGATTGCTGGTCGAAACCGGCACCAACGTTACCGCTAACGATGGGTTATTGCTCAACGCCAAAATCAATGGAAATACACTTGGATTAGCAGTTGAAACCACATTAAGCGCAGGTACAGCGGTCTGGGCAGTGGCAGTGCTGGTTGACGCCGTCGAAGAACCGCCTCCTCCCAGACACCCGCTCAGTGTCAGTGTCATACCCAGCGTCATACCCAGCACTCCCAACCGATACAACCCCATCTTCAATTTATTCATCTATAACCTACCTTCTCAACAATAATCAAGCCAATACGTTAACGCAGGATATATGTCGCTTTTGTTTCCATTCATCAATTCGCGCACAATTCAGGTAACATATCCACCGATAATTCGCCAACTAAAATCACCCTTTCATGAAACTGCGCGCACAGACTCCTTTCTTGCTGCTAGTCGATGACGATATCTTGCTGATGCGCCGGCTGGCTGCATTTCTTCAACAGCAAGGTTACCGCACACAAACCGCTGAAAACATTGATGAAGCATGCGAATACATCGATCAAAATCCACCCGATCTGATCGTGCTGGACTGGAATCTGCCCAAGCGTGACGGTCTGGGTCAACTGGCAAAATGGCGTGCCAGTGGTCATACTTTTCCGGTATTGATGCTGTCAGGCAATGTTGCTACCCATCACCGCATTGCGGGCCTGAAGGGCGGAGCAGATGACTACCTGACCAAGCCATTTGATGTGTATGAATTGATTGCCAGAATTGAATCCTTGCTACGCAGAACAACGCCAACCCTGCGACCGGCCGTACCCGTGGTGACATTTGGTTCTTATCGTTTTGATAGAGGATCAAGCACACTGACGTGTAACGGTAACCCGGTAGGATTGTCGGCAGGTGAATTGGAATTGATGATGGTGCTATGCAAACATGCAGGTCGTGTACTAAAGCGCGAACAATTATTAGAGCTGATCAGCGGTTATGGGTCCGATCGACTGGATCGCAGCATTGACTTGCGCATTGCACGTCTGCGTGAACGCATCGGTGATAATGCGCGCTCACCGCAATGGATCGTTACCGTTCGTGGTCAAGGTTACCGACTGGATGCCAGTCTGGTATGGGAATGATGGGCAACCTGTTAAAAACAATTTCGATCACTGTTATGCATTATTGCTACCAGTCCCATTCATTACAAGTTTTTGCGTTGCATCGCATCATGCTGGCCTTCAGTATTTTACTGGTCGTCACCGGCCTGTCGGGCTACGAACTGGTTACACGTCCTGCACTAAAAAACCATGCGCACTGGATAGCTGCCGACTTGATCCCCAATCCTGGAACCTGTTCGCAGGCCACCATCACCAACCGGATTTCCCTGCTTCGTCAGCGCAATCTGATTGGCATTGATATCGTCCCGATCTCTCTTCAGTCCCATTCATCTTACTGGCACATTATCCTGCCATTTGACCAAATGCTGGCTGATCAAATCAGTCAGCGCAGCCTAACAACCGTACGCGTTTCCAGTTCGATACAATTCGCCAACCTGGCAATTAATTGCGATCATCGCACAATACACCTACAGATCTATCATGACGACATCTTGGGAGCAACACCCGATCTGGCCTTATTGCTCTGGATAATTTCTTTGCTGATTGGCGGGATCGGACTGGCAGTCTTGCTTTCACGTGCCTTGACGGTACCATTAAAAAAGCTGTCTGACGAGCTGCGCACAACGCCCCTTACTGTAACGTCGAACCGCACACCCGCCATCGGCATCAGTGAACTTGATCAACTCGGCGGCGAAATTGAAGCCCTGCGCAACCGGGCAAACCGGACCATTGCAACCCGGAGTGCATTATTGATGGGATTGTCACACGACTTACGCAAACCATTGGCACGTATCCGCCTCATCGCTGAAACCACAACAATTCCCTGTGAGGCAGACATCGCCGATATACGTCGCGATGTTATCGAACTTCAAGATGCAATGGATGAATTCATGCGCGCCGCCAATGCAATAGCCTCGCCAACCCAAGCCAACGGCGCCATCATTGGCTGGATGCGCCTGAAAGCAATGTATCGGGATCAACGACTTTATTTTATTGAACAACCCAACAACACCTGCCCTGCCCTTAATGCTGCTGCCCTGATCCGCGTTGCTTCGCAGTTGATCGATAATGCATTGCGTCACACAGATGGCATGGTTACCATCATGTGGGATAATGACTGGCATCTTTGTGTTCTCGATCAAGGACCCGGCATTCCACCCGAATGTATCCAAGACGCTTGTAATCCTTTCTGGAGCACCGGCAGTACCGATCCTGACCATGCTGGTTTGGGTCTTGCACTAGCCAGCATAATTTGCGAACACAATGGATGGCAACTCGCTTTCGATACGCATCCAGATGGCGGCTGGATGGCATGCATTCAGCCACTCAAGAAGCACTGATTGAGGCCATCCTGGCAACAGTCACTTATTAGCGGTTGAAAATCCAGATTGTTACTACAAACTACTTTTCGTTCTCTTTCGCAGCGCAACTATCGCATCTGGGCTGCAGGGGCAATCATCTCTAATATTGGCACCTGGATGCAGCGCGTGGCTCAGGACTGGCTGGTCTTGACCGAACTGACCCACCACAGTGCGGCTGCGGTAGGCGTGATCATGTCGTTACAATTCGGCCCGCAATTTCTGCTGCTGCCGATCACCGGATTTGCAGCCGATCATCTCAATCGACGCTGGTTGCTGTTTGCCACCCAAGCCACGTCCGGCTTGTTAGCCCTTATTTTGGGGTTGCTCAGCATCAGCGGATTGGTGCAACTGTGGCATGTTTATCTACTGGCGTTTTTGCTGGGCTGTATTTCGGCATTCGACACCCCCGCCCGGCAAACATTTGTCTCGGATTTGGTTGGTGAAACAGATCTACCAAATGCCGTTGCCCTGAATTCCACATCGTTTAATGCCGCACGCATGATCGGGCCCGCCTTTGCCGGCTTGATCATCGAATGGGTGGGTTGTGGCTGGGCATTTGTCTTGAATGCCCTGTCTTTTCTTTCCGTACTCATCTCGCTGTTGATGCTGAACAGCCAACAACTTCATCCTGTCAAAAAGCCCAACGCACATAACAGCGGTTTATTACAAGGGTTTCGTTATGTTGCGCAACGTCCGGACCTGCAACTGGCGATGTGGATGATGTTTTTTATCAGTACATTCGGCATCAATTTTCCCATCTATATTTCCACAATGGACGTAGACGTATTTCATGCCAATGCACAAACTTACGGCATTCTAAGCTCAGTCATGGCGATTGGCTCAGTAATTGGTGCGCTCATGGCGGCCAACCGCGCCAAACCGGATTTCGGCATCATCTCCCTGTCCGCACTCGGTTTTTCCATCAGCGTTTGTCTGGCCGCTGTCATGCCAAACCTGATCAGCTTCGGACTGGTCATGATCGCTACCAAATGAATGTTGGCCAAAATTATTGCTCATTGACAACACGAGGTTTTTGTCTAGCCCGATGACGCGACACCGCCCCAACCAAAGATGGCTAATCCCATCATCGCGAGCCAAAACTTACTGCAGCGCTGAAAACACCTTGCGCGCCAAACCACCCACCGCCTGCAACGGATGCTGACGAATTTGCTTTTCTTCATCTGCCATCATCAAAAACAACCCATCGAGTGCTTTCTGGGTAATATAGCTTTCCAAAGAACTGTCCTGCTGACTCACCAAACCAAACTGCGCTGCTTGGCCGGCGTAACGATCATAAACGCTGGCGACACCCACTTTGTCCATGGCTTGATGAATAATCGGCTGAAAACGTGCCGCAATGGCTGGACTGGTGGTGCGTTGGAAATATTGGGTTGCAGCATTATCACCGCCTGTCAAAATGTGCTGGACATCGGTCACGCTCATATTTTTGACCGCATCGACCAAAATCGTGCGTGCCTGCGGAACTGCCTGCTCTGCGGCATGATTCATCGAAGCCACCAACGCATCCGAATAGCTACCCATGCCCACCTGATGCATCAGACCATCAATTTGTTGCAAACGTCCCGGCAACGGAATCTTGACGCGCGGATTATCCAGAAAACCGTTGTTTTTACCCAGCACGCTCACGGCGTTTTCCGCCCCCTGTTGCAATGCCTGACGCAGTCCGCCAATTTGCTCGGACTGAGGAATGCCCTGCAGCATAGATGGGTTGCCAGCGGTTGTTGTTTGCTGCTGCAGTAATGCACCACCCTGTTGCTCCAGGTTTTTCAGTTGATCGCCACCCAGCAAATCACCCAAACCGCCAGCCATGGCGCTATGCGCCAGCGCCAGCATCAACATCCCCACACCGATTGACCACTTCATAGATCCCCCTCAATAACGGCCATCTTTCAATTGTTGAACCCTTGCCCGCTCGCGATTGACAATGCCATCCCGCACAAATTCATATTCATCAAATGATGCTTGTTCAATGGCTTGATCAAACGGCAGCAACTTGCGCCGGCGATTGATAAATTCTACACCAGTCGCCGTATTACGCGCTGCCACCGGAAAATGTGATTCAATCGAAACCGGGTAATCCACTGCCACCAGTCCGGTTGTGCCCCGCAAACTGTCACCGCCTAAAAACGGCAACACCACATACGGGCCATCGCCTATCCCCCACACGCCCATGGTTTCGCCAAAGTTGGTATCTTTCATGGGAATACCCTGTTGACTGGCCAGATCATACACCCCCAGACCAAACGTATTCACAAACAAACGTGCGGTTTCAGCACCAAAGTCATGCCCGTTACCCTGTAAAGCAAAATACAGCATATTCACCGGGGTTTTCAGGTACATAATAAAATTGCCAATGCCGGTTTGCACAAATTCAGGCAATACCTTCACATAGGCTTTGGTTACCGGTTTAACCACCCATTGATCGGTTTTTTTGTTGAACGAAAACATGGCACGATTAAAGGGTTCCCACGGGTCACTCACCACATCATCCGCCTCATCAGCCGCATCCGGCATGTGATTGATCACCGGCGACTCGGTTGGTGACACCCCATCTTCTGCTGCAGCCGTGCCGGACAAGCACAGCGCAAAACCTGCCAACGCCACCCAACGCCACATAAGCAACCGACACGACATAGATTAACCCACACCAACAAAATAGTAACGGCGTGTACTATCTCAATAGTGACGAATTAAATCAAGCCCAACAGCAATATTATTTGAATACGTGTTGCCTGTTTTACCCGATCTTTTCATGAATCTGCGTGATCATCATGCGAATTCATGAAAAGATCGGG